>WQRI01000022.1 GCA_009786825.1 Bacillota bacterium | reverse complement strand
GTAGCATAGTGTTTAGTCTACCCTTGCATTATAGTACTAGTTTTAAGTTTAAGAAAACTTGCGCTTTTTCAACCAATTTGTACATTGTAATTTGTAATTTAAAAACATTTGTAATTTGTACATTCGGAGAATAGTATGCTTGATAAAATGCGAGAGAAAATGGCGGCGTTAAAAAGTGGTGGGCAAAGTGATATTTTAGATGCGCTGTTGGCTTTGGGGGACGATTTTGCGGGTGCTAGTCGCCTTGGCAAACTTTATCTAAGCGGTGTGGGCGTAGATAAATGTGTGCCGAGCGCGCTTAAGTGTTTTGCGTACGCAGCGGGGCGCGGGTGCGTAGAGGCTAAGCAACAAATTAGTTTAATGCACAAAAATGGTTTGATAGAACAATCCGACTTTGATTTATACGTTGGTAGCGGTGTGCGTGATAGTCACGACTTTAAAGAAGTTGCTAAAAGGGCAAGGGCTGCTACTTTTGAGATTGTAGCGGGGCATAGCGATAGTGGGCAAAGTTTATCTACCGGCACTTGCTTTGTTGTTAGAGTTGGTGGTGAGAGTAAAGCAAATGGTGGGGTTGAAGTAGGCGGTGCGATAGGTGTAAGTGGTGGTGAAGTAGGCGGTGCGATATACACAAGTGGCGGGGGCAAATTTTTTGTACTAACAAACCACCATATAGTTTTTGCAAAAAACACTACAAAGCCGTATAAGTTTATTGCTGCGGTTTTAGACAATGGTAAAGGGCGTATAGCGTACGAGTTAAAACTTTTGGCATCTGATGAGGGCGAGGATATTGCACTTTTACAGTTTGCAAATGAGATGGGCGCGCCGTTAGACAATTATTTTGAGATGGGTTGCTCTGATACTCTTTGGCTTGGGCAGCCTGTTTTTACATACGGAAACCCGCTAGGCAACGGGCTTGCTTTAAGTGAGGGTGTGGTGTCTAACCCAAAAGAAGACTACAGAAAAAGCAAAACGCACCAAAAAGACCTTATCAGAACAAGCATAACACTATACAACGGCAACAGCGGTGGACCACTTTTTAATACGGCTGGACAAGTGGTTGGTATGATAACATTTATACCAAAAAACAAAGATGGCGAAAAAGTTCCCGGCTGGAGTTTTGCAGTAAGCACAAGACAGATTTTGAAATTGATTAGAATGTAAAGTGTAAAGTGTAGATTGTAAAGTGTTTACACCGCTAGCGCGGGCAAAATTTATTTTTGCAAATTGCTTACAAGAGCTAAACGCAAATTGTTCAAAAGTAAAAGCATTTAATGAGTTTAGCCACTTTACAATTTACACTCTACACTTTACACTATACGGTTTGTGTGTGAGAAAAAAGGAGTTGCGGTTTTGCAGATAAATAGATATAATAAATATAACGATGGGCTTATGTAAAAGGGCGGGGAGAGAGTGATGCGGGATACTTACTTTAGTGTTGATAGGGATAAGTCTAAAAAAAGGCTTGCGGCTTTGATTGATAGTTTTAACGCGAGAGAGTGTTTGGCGGAGTACAAGACTAGCGCGTTTGTTAGGGTTGTTGTGCAAACACCAATCGCACAAGAGAAGCAGTCTGATAGCGGCGTTTTATACGAAAGGGTAGAGCGCGCCAAAAAAAAGGTTAGAAAGTGGGTAGATTTAAACCAAGCAGATTTGCCTTTTAGTTTAGAAAAGGTTGCCGTTTTAGAGAGTATATTTGCTAGAGAGTATACAGATTTTGTTATGCTGTTAGATGTAGACTATAGTGATGTGGGCGGTAGTGTAGCAGGTGATAGTGATTGCCTTTCTAACTGCAACAAAAAAACTGTAACCATAATAACGAAAGACATAATAGACAGAAAGTTTTCTAAGTATGTGGGCAAGAATAATAAAATTACGTTGTTAGATAAAGAAAGCAGAGACTATAAAGAAATAGAGCAGTATTTTTTAGGAAACTCTAAAACGCCGCTTTTACAAAAAATTCAGCAAGCATTTGCGCAAGAGACAGACGCAAATAAGTTGGGCTTAATAAAGGCTGAGTTAACAGGCTTTTTAAAAGAGTGGCGCCGGGAAAGAGTGCCGGGCAAAATACAAACAGCCTACCTTTTAAGCAAGGTTTTAAGAGAAGAGATTACGGGCATTTTTGATAGTTTGTTTAACCCAAAAGAAGTAAAAATAGAGTTAAGTTTAGAATGTAGATTGTAGAGTGTAGAGTGTAAAGTGGTTACACCGCTAGCGCGGGCAAAATTACTGTTTGCAAAATGTGCGAGAGTGAAATTTGCGATTGTCCAAAAGTTTGGGTATTTATGAGTATAAACACTCTACAATTTACACTTTAAACTTTACACTAATAAAGGGAGAATAAGATGTGGTGTATTAATAATTTGGCGCTATCAGAGCAAAAACTTAAAGATGTTGAAAATTATATTTTAAGCAACAAACTTGAAGTTGTGCAGAGTGATAGAGTGTTAGTTTTGTTTAAGAACAAGAGTGGCTTGTACGGCGCGGTTTATGCAGAAGAGTACGAAGCGTATGTAGTGCCGCCAAAATATAAATATATTTTTAGGTTTGAGCAATATCTATTTTTGCAAGAGAGTGAGAGTGACACTATTAAGCAAATAGAATTAACAGACATTGTAAGTCAATTTTTTGCTAGTTTAAAAAAGTCTAAACTTGTGGACACAGACTTTGAAGTAGAGCGCATATCTTACGAGAAGTTAGATAGGGTGCAAAGCGGGCTTCTTAATTTTGTAGAGATTGTGGCTACAAAAGTTGTATCTAGCGAGTTCGATTTTGGGGAATATTTAGTTTTTGAAATGGCAGAAAGTGGGGTTATTTATGCACGGCAAAAGTCGGCTGGGGGCGCAGAATATAGCGCTAAACGCCAGCATTTGCCGTATGAAGCGCAATCTAATTCTATTGTAAACTTTGAACGGGGCAAGAGATTTGGCTACTTAGATAGAGACGAGAAAATTTTTATACCGCCAATTTACGAGCGGTGCATTAAAAAAAGTGAAGGCTTACTGCTAGTTTGCAAGGGCGGAAAATTTGGATTTTTAGACACAAATGGAAGCGTAAAAATAGATTTAGTGTTTGATGATGGTAACATTTTTTCTGATGGGCTTGCAAGTGTGTGCGATGGCAAAAATTATTTTTATATAAAAAAATGCGGGACGCGCGCGTTTGAAAAAACTTTTGAGAGAGCATACGACTACTGCGGTGGGCTAGCGGTTGTAGAGAATAACGGGCAAGAATATTATATAGATAAGGGCGGGGACAGCCTATTTAAAATAGGTTTTAAAGAAGCATATAACTTTAGTGAAGGGCTAGCGGGGATAAGAGTAGATGAGGGGTATACATTTGTAACAAGGGACGGGGCATTTCCAATACGGAAGTTTTTCGATGAGATAGGCGGCTTTGTAGGTGGCAAGGCGCTTGTTGCAAGCGGGGGCGAGACTTATTTTATAAACAAAAGTGGGGACAGAATATGGTAAAGAGTTGTGTGTATTGCGCTTGTAAATTTGGCGATGGTAGGTATTTCGAGCGGCTTGCAGAGAATAAGTATTTGTGCCTTGCGTGCGATAGCAACGTCACTTTTTTGTCCGATGTGGTTTTTAAAAAGGGCGGTGTTGTTACGTTTGGTAGGCTTGAAAACAGTAAAGAGATAAGTAAGGGGGCTGGTAAAGATGTTGGCAAAGAGATAAGCAAGGGGGCAAGCAAAGAGATAGACAAAGGGGCAAGCAAGCCGATTAAGTGGCGGATATTAGAGGCAGGGGGCAATAGGCTTTTGCTACTGAGTGAAAGCATACTTTTTAGTGCGCAGTTTGATACTAGCCGAACGGGTGAGATACATTGGGGCAATAGTTGGCTAAACACAGAGCGACTAAACAAGCAGTTTTTAAACGAAGCATTCACCGACTTAGAAAGGGCTGCAATAGTGCATACGCTTACAGAGCAAAACGGCAAAGTGGGCGAGTTAGATAACAGTAAAGATAGTTACGCGTATGTGTTTTTGCTAAACCATACAGAAATGCTAAAGTATATAAAAGATATAGGTGTGGACTTAGGGTCAGGCAACAACTGGTGGCTAAGAAACAAAGGCGACTTTAATACAATAATGGTAGCACTAGCAAACAGCGGTAAAACCCAAAACTTTGGCTACACAGCCGAAAATGGCGTGCGCCCAGCAATATGGCTAGACACAAGCCTACTGGGTGAACAAAAACATAACTTGCTTAAACAAGATTATATAGGAATGAAAGAAACTACCTATTTAAAAAGTATTCCGGGAATGTGGGATAGTATTTTAGAAGGTATAAACACACCTATTGGGGAATGTGTAGAAATAGATAAATTATAATTAATACTCAACACCTTGTAAATATGCAAGGTGTTTTTTTGTGTGAGAAAAAAGGGCGTGCAATATTTGCGGTTATGTAGTATAATGAATTTAAGAGAATTAACATCTAAATAGACAAAAAGGGGGAAAGGTTATGCAACAGATAAATTTAGTTACAGAGCAGGTAGGTTTAGCAATAGAGCAGGCAAACATAATTGCAAGCGATGTTAATATAGTTTTTGTGGCTTTGCTGTGCGCGGTGGGTCTTGTTGGTTATTTGTTGGGCTTTGGCAGAAGTTTAAAGTTTTCTATGGGTGGCTATGTTGGCGTTGCTATATCTATTGTGCTTTGTGTTTTGCTTGGCGGTTGGCTTAGCGGGGCGAATGCCTCACAAGGCTTTGTTGCAGATGTTAATAACTACTTGGCTTCGCTTTGGGGCTTTTTAGCACACTTTAACTTAGGGCTTTTAGTGTTTTATGTTTGCTTGTTTGTAGCGCTTCAAATTTTAAGAATTACAGTTGTGGCTATAATTTGTGCGCTGTGTAATACAGAAGTTAAGGGCGTAAAGTTTGCAAGTAGGCTAATGGGCGCGACATTTATGGTGGGCATTAGTTTAAAACTAACATCAGTTGTGGTTGAATATTTACCAGCACTTGACTTTTTGGCGTTTATAGTGTAAAATATAAATAGTGGAGAAAAAAATGAGTAACAAAAAAGTAAGTTATGAGAATTTGTTTGAGTTAGAGCAAGTAGATGTACTGGCAGATTTTACCGATTTAGTTTTAGAAAATGTTGATACAAAAAATGCACAAAAAAATGGCGAGGCTGAAGCAAGCGAGCAAAAAGATGCTGTCGCACAAAAAGAGACTGAAAAAAGCGACACCCCAAAAAATAACTTTATCACAAGGCTAGCGGCGAAGTCTGATAATGTTACCGAGATAGGCGACATAACTTTAGAATTTGGCGAAGTAGCAAAACTTTTACGTAAAAAGGCAATTGAAGACGGCGGTACTTTGGCTGAAGTTATAGAAAAGGGCAAAGTGCCAATAGGCACAGTAAGGGGCATAAAGAGGCTTGTAGAGTTAGCAAAAACGGGCAACGACACAGATAAAAACACTTTCAAAAAGCAACTTGAAGGGCTTGCTAGTATTCCGTGGTCTACATTCAGCCCTACTTTTTCTGATTTTGCAAAACTAGAAAAAATGGCAAACGAAAAGGTGATGTATAACAAGGCGGCTATAAAAAAGTTTGTAAGGGCTTTTAGGGCAGGGCTAGAGGGCAGCAGCCTTAGCGGTAATGTTATCGCGCTTGTTGGTCCGGCAAAAAGCGGCAAGACTACGCTTATAAACACTATACTAAAAGAGATTGCAGACCAGTATGTTCACACGTTTGACTGCGCGGGCGTTAGTGATATTTTCGAGTTGGGCGGCTCTAGTTACATATACACTAACGGCACACCATCTCAAATCGTAAACTTTATGGTAGAGGGCGGCGTTGTTAACCCATACGTTGTGTTTGATAACGTAGATAAGTTTTCAGACAATAGAGGCACACCAAGCACTTTGGTTGCTAAGTGGCTTAACAAAGATGTTAACCACAAGTTTTTAGAAACATTTTTAAACGTGCCGATAGATTTAAGCACTATCAATTTTATCGTAACGGCAGAAAGCGTAGAAAATATTCCTAGCGGTATAAAAAACCAAGCCATCGTAATAGAGATGGGCAATTATGAACTTGATGAGAAAGTAGACATCGCTCTAGAGCATATCGTAAAAAAGCACATAGCAGAAAACGATGTGTCTGAGGACGCGATTAAGTTTGATAGAGACGCCCTAGTTTTAGTTATAAACGAAAAGGCGTTCGAGCCGGGGCTTGCAGAACTTATAAAAATTACGGAAGACATAGTGTCTAAGGCGGCAGAGCGCATTCACGAGGGCGAGGTAGACACCCTTCACATTACAAAAGAATATGTAGAAAACTATTTCGACGAGAACAACGCCAAAGAGATTTTACGCCTAACAGACAGCAAGCACGAGAGTTTTAGGCGGCTTGCAAGCGTTGCGTCTAACTATTGCCGAAAAGAGTTAACCAAAATTTTAGAGTGGACAAAAAAGTTTGAGTATTTTCTTCCACCGGCGGAAGAGAAAAGGGCAGACTTATTGTCTAGGTATCCGCGCGGGCTTTTTAAAGAGCAAGAACTAAACTACAAAGATGTAGAAAAGTTGGCGGGCGAGTATTACGGGGCTGAAGAGTCTAAAAATCAGTTGCTTACTGTTGTGGCTAAAAATATGCTTACGGGTAAGCAAGATGGTATCGTGCTAGGGCTTATAGGCAACCCGGGTGTTGGCAAAACTAATTTTGCTCAGCACACGGCAAAGATGTTGGGGCTTCCGTATGTTGCTATAAGTATGGCAAACATCACAGACCCAACGGAAATAAGCGGCGTTAAAGACAAAAAAATTGGTAAGATAGCCGACGCTTTTATCACGGCGGGCTACGAAAGATTTGTTTTGTTAGTAGATGAACTAGACAAAGCGAGCGTATCTGTTCAGAACACGTGGCTTAAAATTCTAGACCCAATTCAGAATACAGACTTTATAGATGAGTATCTAGATATAAAAATACCTGTGCAGAACGTTGTTATTATAGCAACTATAAACGACACAGATAGTCTAAGTTGGCCAGTTTACGACAGGCTAGACAAAATCTGGATGGACGACTACACGCCAAAAGACAAAGTAGAAATAGCAAAGCGTGGCGCAATAGAAAAGTATACGGCTGAGGCGGGGCTTGCAGAGAACAGCGTTATGTTTTCTGATGAGATTTTAAACTATATAGCAAAGCGCTATGGTGTGGGCTTTGGCTTTAGGCGTATGGAAAAAATGCTTCAGCGTATAATCGGCGGGTGTGCAAGAGAGATTTTATCTAAGGGCTTAGACAAAGTTAAGTACAAAAAGAAAATCACCAAAAAAGATGTTTTTCAGTTTTTGGGCGAGCCACTAATTAGAGAGCGCATAATAACAACAATAGACAAAGTGGGCGTTGTTAAGGGGCTTGCTTCGGGAAGTTTTTATGGCTCTGTTTTGCCAATAGAGGCAAGCGTTTATCCGGGCGGGGGCGAGTATGAACTTACGGGCAGTTTGGGTGAGGTTATGCGCGAGAGCGCAAAGGTTGCGCGCGCGGCTGTGCGTAAATACTTGTCTGATAAGGGAAGTGATGTAGAACTAGGTAGGCTAGGTATACACGTTCACGCAGAAGAGGGCGCTGTTAAAAAGGACGGACCATCTGCGGGCTGTGCTATTGCAATTGCGCTTTACTCGGCAATAACCAACACAAAAATAAGCGGCGAGATAGCCCTAAGCGGTGAGATAAACTTACAAGGCGAAGTGCTAGCAGTTGGCGGGCTAGAGTCTAAACTAACCGGCGCATACGAGAGCGGTATCAAAACAGTACTACTATCCAAAGACAACCGCCAAGATGTAGAGCAAATAAACAACGAAGACATCAAAAAACTAAACATCATCTACGTAAAAACCTTCCCCCAAGCCCTAGATATAATGACAAAAGGTAAAGCGGGCAAGGAAGCAAGCAAAGCAGCGGGCAAAACTACAGCAAACAAAGCACTAGATAAAAAGGCAGCCGACAGCACGACTACAGACAAAAAACCAATCAAACCACCCACAGTCAAAAAATTGTAGAACAAAGCCCACTAGTTATAAGAAATAAAAAAACTATCGCGACAATATTCACAGCGATAGTTTTTTCGTTTTAAATTTTTTGTTAGATTTTGTAACTGTATTTGCTTTACTTTTGTGTTTAAGTGTGGTATAATGGTTGTATAATTATTAAAAGTGCTATATATTTGCAAAATTTGCCATATAGTATTATTACTTGCAAATGGTAGTTTTGTGGTAAGTTATTAAATGCAAGGGTGTTTTTTGAGATAGTTTGTAGGTTTTGAAAAGTTTTCGTTTGTAGTAAAAAGGTAAAAGTAAAAAGTAAAAAATTTAAAATAAAATATAAAGGAGGACATTGTTAATGTTAACAAAACGCAGCATTCCATTAACCATTATTTTCTCTTTCCTTACTTTCGGTATTTATGCAATTTATTGGTACATAAAATTCCACTCAGAAGTAAGGCAAGCATCAGGGCAGGGAGCATCTACTGTTCTGCACGTATTGGGTTTACTGTTCACGTTTGGTATTTATCCAATAATTTGGGTATACTTTGCATCTAAGCGTCTAGCGTCTATTGGTGCGCAAGACCAATCTACATTAAACTTGATACTAGGCGTTGCAGGTTTATTTACTGGTATAACGCTTTACGTTGCTTGGTGTTTAATGCAAAACGAAGCAAATGGTTTAGTAGACAGAGGCAGCCAGCCAACTCAGCAACCATTCCAGCCACAGCAACCAGAACATCAAGAATTCTAACTGAGCAAAGTCATATCATAACGAATTTCTGTTGCGCTACGCTACACAAGGAAATTCTTTTATGATATGATTTGCTAGCGGGGGTTACACCCGCTTCGCGATAAAAAAAATAGAACCGCAAGGCATAGTGCTTGCGGTTTTATTTAGGAAAATAAACATATAAGTGGTTTCTCTAGCAAACCCACTAAAAAAAACTAGGAGGCATTTAACAATGCAAAGTAAAAAACTAATCAAAATTACAAGGGCTGCTTTAATTGCGGCTCTTTACGTTGCAATTTTATGGGCCATACCTTTTTGGGCTTTCGGACCAATTCAGTTCAGACCCTCAGAAGCGCTTACGCTATTGCCGCTTCTTTTTGCAGAAGCAATACCGGGGCTTTTTATCGGTGTTGTTATAGCAAATTTGTTCTCGCCCTACGGCTTTATAGATATGGGGCTTGGTGGCTCGGCAACGCTTATGGCGGCAGTTTTAACCCGCCTAGTAATTAAACTTCCAAAAAAAGACCACCTTTATAAAATTGCATACAGATACTTTAACAAGGGCATAAAGGCTGAGAAGCGCATTTACAAATATAAAATAGCGCTAGGAATGATTCCACCAATAGTTATTAACGCGCTGCTTGTGCCGGTTATAATAATTATAGGCGCGCCAGATTTAGAGTGGGGCGCATACTTCACATTTGTAGCAAGCGTTGGGCTTACCCAACTACTAACAATCACGTTTTTAGGAATACCCCTACTTTTAGCGGTTAGCAGAAATAAGTTTTTAATGAAAGACAGCAGTATAAAATGTTGAATTATAAATGTTAAAGAAAAAAAGCCTTGCGAATGCGAGGCTTTTTTTGTATTAAATGTTGGTGTTCATATCCGCTCTTACCCTTACTAGATAGCCTATAAGCCAAAGACCCGCTAGTCCGATTATAATGTAGGTTATAACGCTTAAAACGCTACCGCTACCGCCGAATACTGTTGCTACTAAGTCTAGTTGAAAAATACCAACAAACAACCAGTTAACAGCCCCGATAATAACAAGAATTAAAGAAATTAAACTTATCATATTTTAAACTCTCCTTTTTAAAGATTATGAGATTAGTATGTACAAAGAGTAAAATATAATGCAGTTTAATCTTTAATGTTGAAATTTAAATGTTTAACATTTAAATTTCTGCATCTTCTAAAATTAGACTGTCAAACGTTACTTCTTCTAAAAAGTCTGACTGTCTGAATTTTACGTGGTTAAAGTCGTAAAAATTATCTATATGCTTTTCCATTAAAATTGGTGTTGCTATATCTAGCTGCGTGCATATTGCGGATAGGTGCGTAAAAAAGTCGTCTTCTTTGTTGCCCGTATAAATGGCATCTTTAACTATTTTTTCACCATCAATTATTTTTGCCCAGATTCTCATAAATCCCCCGTGAATTTAATTATACAAATTTGTAAACTAGTATTATATACCCTGAGTAATATTATAACACAAAAACCTAAACTTAGAGCAAATAAATTTACTTTCTGCAAAAAAGTAGAGTAAAACCCTTGCAAAATTTATGAATATATGGTATCATAGGTCACAATGAAAAAGGTAGAAGTGGTAGAGAAAAAAAGGTGGCTTTCGGCTAGTGGGGTAGTAGACAGAAAAAGGCAGTCTAGAAAGTCTACCGCGCGGGCAGAGATGCCTTTGCCAGATTATGTGATAAGGCGCTTGCCAAACTATTATAGATATTTTGAAAGTGCAAACAAAGCGGGGCTAGGCTATGTGACGTCTAGCGATATCTCAGATGCGCTACAGATAAGTGTGCCAGTAATAAAGCAAGATTTTTCTTATTTTGGCGGAACGGGCGTTCAGGGTTCTGGCTATAATGTGGTTTATTTGCTAGATTATTTAAAGAAGTTGTGCGGGTTTGTTCAGGTTAAAAAAGTTGTGGTTGTTAGTGATACAGAGTTAGGTAAAGCATTAGTGGCAGTATACAAAGCCGCGCCTTATATGAGTGTAGAGATTAAGGCATCTAAAGATATAGATAGTTTGGCGGAAGCAGACATAGTAGTAATAGACACAACTAAAGATTTAACCACGGCAGAAGTTTACGAAAAAGTAATAGAAAAAGGCATTACGAATATAATAAACTTAACTAGTGTACACCTACAGGGAAAAGACAATATAATAATAGAGCAAAACGATATAGAATTAAGTTTTTTATATATGGTTGCTAAAATAAATAATACAGAAAAATAATAAGAAAAAATAAACGCGAAAAAAATAATAAAAGTAGAGTTTAGAATTTAAGGAGTAAAAATGAACAAGAAACAAGTTTTTTTATCTAAAGAAGGTTACAAGCAATTAGAAGAGAGGCTAGAGTATTTAAAAGTTACAAGAAGGCCAGAGGTTGCGCAAAAAATAAAAATTGCAAGAAGTTTTGGCGACTTATCTGAGAATGCAGAATACGACGCGGCAAAAGAAGAGCAAGCGATGTTAGAGGGCGATATTGCAGATATAGAGCAAAAGTTGAGAGTTGCGCAAATTATAAAAGAGGATAATATAGATACGTCTAAAGTGTCTGTTGGTTGTCGTGTAAAACTTAAGGATATGGAATTTAACGAGACTGTAGAGTATAGGATAGTGGGCGTGACCGAAGCTAACCCTAACGCGCAAACAATATCTAACGAAAGCCCGATGGGTAAGGCGCTACTTGGCAGAAAGAAAAACGATATTGTTATAGTAGAAGCGCCGGGTGGTAAGTTAGAGTTTAAGATACTTGCTATAACAGTATAAAGCTATAATGGTGAATAAACTACAAACAAAAAAGGCTTCAAAGAAGCCATAAAACAATTGTTCAATGTTCAATGTTAATTGTTCAATGTATAAATTATGGATAAGCAAAATAAGAATGTACAAGTAGAAGTGGATACGCAAGTAGATACGCAAAAAGAGCTTGAGGTAAGAAAGAAAAAGTTTGAGGCGTTGCAGGGTGTGGATAACAACCCTTTTTTGCAAAGCAAGTTTGAAAAGAGCCATCTAGCAAGCGAGATATTAGGTGGCTTTGCACAGCTTGATGGGCAGGCGGTGTCTATTGCTGGGCGCATTGTGTCGCGTAGGATAATGGGCAAGGCGTCTTTTTTTCATTTGCTTGATGAGAGCGGTAAAATTCAAGTTTACATAAACAGCGAAGTAGATGCGGCGGCTAAAGTGAAGTCAGGTGCAAGAAAAGAAGTAAACTTTAGAGGCTCGTACGACGACTTTTTAAGTTTTGATATTGGCGATATTGTAGGGCTTAGTGGGCGCGTATTTAAAACTAAAACGGGCGAGACAAGCGTGTATGCAAGTGAGATTACGCTTTTGGCTAAGGGGCTTTTGCCGCTTCCAGAAAAGTGGCACGGGCTTACAGATGTAGACACGCGCTATCGCCAGCGTTACGTAGATTTAATTGCAAACCCGCAAGTTAAAGAGACTTTTATCTATCGCTCTAAAATAATTAAGGCGATGAGAGACTATTTTGATGCGCGCGGTTTTATAGAGGTTGAGACGCCCGTTTTAAAAACTATAGCGGGTGGGGCTAATGCGCGCCCGTTCGAGACGCACCACAAAACGCTTAACTTAAAGTTATATTTGCGTATAGCAACCGAGATTCACCTTAAAAAACTTATTGTGGGCGGGTTTGAAAAGGTTTATGAGATTGGGCGCATTTTCAGAAACGAAGGTATGTCTACTAAGCATAACCCAGAGTTTACATCTGTTGAGTTGTACGAAGCGTATGCCGATTATAACGATATTATTGCGCTTACAGAGGGCGTAATAAAGTATATTGCAAAAACTGTGTTTGACAAGTTTGTTTTTAAGCACGCAGACAAAGAGATAGATTTTTCTAGTTTTGGGCGGCTTACAATGGTTGATGCTGTAAAACAGTATGCGGGGCTAGATTTTAGCAAACTGACAGAGAAGACTGCGCCCGCAAAACTTAAAGCGAAAGGTGTTAAGATAGATAAGGAAGTTACGTGGGGCGAACTTTTATATCTAGCGTTCGACCAGTTAGTAGAGCCGCAATTAATTCAGCCAACGTTTATAACGCACTATCCAGTAGAGGTGTCGCCGCTTTCTAAAAAGTGTAGGGTCGATGTGCGCCTTACAGAGCGATTCGAATTGTTTGCTAATGGGTGGGAAATTGCAAACGCGTATTCAGAACTTAATTGCCCGTACGACCAGCGCACAAGGTTTGAGAGCCAAGAAGCAAAGCGAGTAGCGGGGGACAGCGAAGCGCTAAGGCTAGATGAAGATTTTTTAAAAGCGCTAGAGTACGGGCTTCCGCCAACGGGTGGGCTAGGCATAGGCATAGATAGGCTTGTAATGCTTTTAACAAACAGCCAGAGTATACGCGATGTAATCTTATTCCCAACTATGCGCCCCCTTTAAATTGGCTAGGTGCGGCGCAATACTTCGTTGAGGCTTGCGGTTTTCTTGTTTGCGTACCCAAGTACGCGGCACGGCGAAAATCCGCGCCTCGCCTTGTCTTGCTTGCACCTAGCCAATTTAAACCAAGATTGAACTAAATTGATATATGCGGTGCGGCGGGTTTTTTCTTTCGCTTAGGCGAGTTAATATAATGTGAAATCAAGACTAAGTTTGCCCCTTTGATTAGGGGCTTTTTTGATGCAGAATTAATTTTTAATAATGTTAATATAAAATTCATATTAAAAAATTTTTATAAAAGTACTTGCGTTTTTTTGTTTTTTCTGTTAAAATATAAGCATATAAATTAAATTTAATTATTTTTAAAGTTAGGCAACTATATCGCTAAATTTGTGGCAAATTTTGTAAATGTGTAAAAAAGATAAGTTGCTTATTATTTTAGTTGTTAAATAAACTATAATATATAAAGGGGAAAAAAATTATGGAACAAAACAAATTGAGTTTACCAACAGTTGGCACGGAAACAGACCAAATAAGTATGCAATATATTTGTGGTGGTAACAGAAGCCAAAACTTAAAAATAGCGGGTGCTGTTATAGGACTTTTGGGTGCGGGTATGTCTACTTGGGGCGGTGTGCGCTTGATAGGCGGTGTTGCTAGTGCAACGGGTCAGTTCAGAGATGGTACGGGCTTTGAAGAAATAGAAGTAGGCGAAGACGGAGAGACCAGACAAAGAGTAACACAGTATGCTAGGCGCAGAACTCAAGTGCCAGCAGCAGTTATGGGCGCAGGTTTTGCAACGGCATTAGGTGGGCTATTTATGATATTTATGAATTTAGACTAGCACCTTATATAAAATTTTTGCCGGTTGTTTGCCTTCGGCAATCCAAAGGTCAAAAATTTTATATATCTGCGCGCTACTGGCTAAAACAACCCAACCGCCTTTGGCGGTGTAAAAGGTTGCTCTGCAACCTAATATTATCAGCGCTTTTTTGGGGTATTGTTTTGGTCAAAAATTTGATAGCAAAAAGGTTTGATTTAAAAAAACAAGGGGGAATAAAAAAATGATAAACAGGTGTGAATTAATATTACCAGCAGATGGGCGCGAGACTTTAGATATGCAAAGCGTAGAAGGCGGTAGTTGGAGAGGGGCTGCTAGAATTGGCTCGTTTACGATTATGGGTCTTGGTGCTTTTGCAATGGTGGCAGGGGGTGTGGCTGGTGCAAGTGCTGCGCGACACGCAGAAAGTGGTAGAAAAGGCTCGGCTTTTGCTAGTGCTGCTTTGCTTCCTATGGCTATAGGTGGAATTGCTATTTTGGGCGGTGCGCTTTTGGTTGCGGGGCTAGAGCAAGACATAGTGCCAGCGGCGGGTGACACAGATAATGGTGTGGGGACTCCACCAATAGAGTGTACGGGCGAGTACAACTACTACTACACGGGCTATGGCAACGACTGGTTGTATAGGTAGAGTTGCCTATAGACTTAGTGACAAACTCTAATTTAATAAAATTTTAAAGGGCAGTTTAGTACTGCCTTTTTTGGTTTTGAATTATCGCGAAGCGGGTATAGCGTTCGTTAACAAATCATATCATAAAAGAATTTCCTTGTGCAGCGTAGCGGAACAGAAATTCGTTATGATATGACTTTGTTTTGGTTGCTTTTTGATTAAAAAAAATGTATAATAGAGTGACAAAAGGGGTTTTGGGGTTTTTTTGATATGTTGTATGATGTTATAAAAAAATATAGGTGTGCGCTTAGGTTTCATACGCCGGGGGCTAAGGGGCGAGTGTACAAGTATGATAAAACTTTAGAGTGGGGCATTCCGGCAGACCTGCTAGAGTTAGATATTACAGAACTTGAGTATTCTGACAATTTGCTTATTCGGGCGGGTATACTTAAAGTGGCAAGTGAGAATGCCGCTAACTATTTTGGGGCAGACAAATGCTTTTTTATAACAAGCGGTGCAACCACGGCAATTCTAAGTGCGGTTTATTCTTTTAAAAGAAATGATGGTGTTAAAGCGAAAAACAATGGTGGCGGAACAACTGGCGGCATTTTTATATCTAAAAATAGTCACATAAGTGTTTATAACGCAATTGAAATTACGGGGCTTAATAGCATTATAATAGATAGTTGTGTAGATAATTATGCAAATGGGGTTAATAACGCGGATAAAGTTAGCGCAGATAGTGTCTGTGCTAGTAATGGGTACTCTGACTTGCCTACGCTAGAGCAAATAGAAAGTGCTTTTAAACGACATAAAGGCGTAAAGGTTTTGCTTTTAACAAGCCCTAACTATTATGGCAAAGTGTTAGATATTAAAAGCATTTATGCCCTATGCAAAAAGTACAGCGTAACCTTTATTTTAGATGCAGCCCACGGCGCACATTTTAAAGAGTTAGCGGGTTTAAAAGTATCAGACCTTATAAAGAATCCTACGCAGTACTCGGATATTTGCATTTTAAGCGCGCATAAAACCTTGCCCGTTTTAACGGGCGGTGCGTTTTTAAATGTAAGTGAAAGGGCTGATTACACAAAAGGTTTAGTAAATAGGGTTGATGCGTCACTTAAAAAGTTTCATACAACTTCGCCCTCTTACCCGTGCTTAATAACGCTTGATTTAAGCATACACTATTTGCAAAGCAAGGGGGCGGCGGCGTACGCTAGCCTTTTTCAGCGGGTTAGTGCGCTAAAGCAAAGGCTAGACAAACTAAAGCATATAAAGGTTTTGGATACGGACGATTTTACAAGGCTAGTGCTAAAGACAAAGTGCGCGAAAGCGCTAGAGTCACACCTAGTGGCAAATAGAATTTACCCCGAGTTAACGGATTTGGCGCGCGTTGTGTTTATTATAACGCCGGCAGATACAGAAAGCGAGTTAGACACACTTTATAGTGTGCTGGAAGCATTTGACATTGCTAGAGAGAATGATGTGAGAGAGAGCGTTACTAGCACGACTGCATCGCACGATAATACAAGCGTAGATAATACGGGCGTAGATAATATTGCTGTAGGCAAGGGTGACTTAGATTTAATTGATGCTTTGGGCAAAACATCAGTTTATAATGTGGGTATTTATCCGCCTGCAACGCCGGTTATTTTAAAGGGCGAAGTTGTTACCAAAAAGCATATAAAAATTTTAAGTCAGTTTAAAGGGCGAATATATGGTTTGCAAAATGGCAAAATTGCGGTTTATGATAGCATTGAACACTGAACACTGAACATTGAACATTGAACATTTTTATTGTTAAATCTACACCCACGAAAGAATTCAAAACTTAAACATATTATAGTATTATGAGTAAAAATAGTATAAACGGAAAAAGTAAAACTAAAGTTGGTGACAAAGGTGGCATTGGCAAGTTTATTAGCATAGAAGGCGGCGAGGGGGCTGGCAAGTCTACTTTGTTAGATGGGCTTTTTAAGCACTATAGCGAGATTGGGGGCTTCTATTTTTTAAGAGAGCCGGGCAGTACGCAAGTTGGCGAGAGTGTTAGAAATTTGCTACTTAACCCAGAAAACGAAATTATACCAGAGACCGAAGCGCTACTTTATGCGGCGGCGCGCGCGCAACTTGTTAGTAAGTTTATAAGCCCCTTACTTTTGCAAGGCAGCAACGTGATTAGCGATAGGTATATAGATAGTTCTTTCGCGTATCAAGGTTTTGGGCGCGGCTTGGGGCTTGACTACATTAAAAAGATTAACAAAAGTGCCTTGAGATGTATGCCAAACCTAACAATATTTCTAGACATAAATGTAGACAAAGCAAAGAGTAGGCGCGGGGGGCGGGCAGAGCAAAGCACAGACAGAATGGAAATGGCGGGCGACACTTTTCATAACGATGTGTATGCGGGTTTTAAAAAACTAGCAGAAGTCTACCCTAAAAGAATAAAGGTTATAGATGCCTCCCAAAGCGCAGAGCAAGTTTTAGCGCAAGCAATAAAACTTATAGACAGCATTGTTAAAAAGAAGTGAGAAGTTAGCACATACTCCTATAGGGGTTTAGCATCTAAAGCGCCCTTGCCCGAAAAACATATATGATAAATTTGTATTTACAACAGAAAATAGTAAGCACAAAAGAGTTTTTGGCTATAAAAAGTAGTTTGCAAAGCGCTAGCCTTTCGCACGCTATTTTGTTGGTTAGTAACGACAAACTTTTGCTAGATAATTTCACAACGCTTTTAACTTGTCTGTATGTTTGTAATGCAGGGCAAAGCAATGCAGAAAATAATGCAGGGCAAGTAAGTTTACTAGGGGGGCAAGCAAGTTTATTAGATATAAATGCACAAAGCCCGTGCGCCTACTGCGCCGAGTGCAGAAAAATTTTAAACGGCACAAGCGTAGATGTTTTTACCTACCCAACAAAAGATGCTAAAACCACCACGCTTAAAAAGAAAATTTATGCAGAGGATGTTAGTGAGATAATTAATCAGTCTATAATAAAGCCATTTGGTGAGAAAAAAATATTCGTTTTAAAAGAAATAGATAGCACGATAGAGCAAGCAACACAAAATAGGCTTTTAAAACTTTTAGAAGAGCCACCAAAAAACGTATACTTTATTTTAAGCGCAACAAGCCTAGATAATGTGTTGCCAACAATTAAAAGCCGTGTAAGTAAGGTAGCTTTGCCTATGGCTAGCGCTAGCCAAATCTCAGACTATTTACTAGATGAGGGGGCAACAAACGACGAGGCTAGACTTGTAAGTAGCCTAGTAAGCACATACGAAAAAGCGAGTGCATTTTTACAGCCTGCATATATTACGGCAAATAATGTTATAATTGATATATTAAAAACTGTGGGCGAGCCTAACTTTTTTGTGCTGTCTAACGCGCGACTTGCTAAAGATAGAGACAGTTTGTTTATTTCGCTAGATGTTTTAGAAATTATTTTAAATAAGGTGCTTCTGTTGCAAATTGGGCAAAGTTATGATACAATAGACAGTAGTGGAAATAAAAGTGTAGCAAATAAAGGTAGCCTAGGCAGTAGCCACATTGCAGAGCATAGCCTTAGCGCAGACTTAAAAGAAATTGCTAAAGCGCTTAACAAAAAAAAGGTTGTAGCGGTGTTAGACCAAATTATTATAGCCAGAGAGCAACTAGTGTTTAACGTTAATGTTCAGGTAGTAACGGACGCGTTGTTGCTAGCGCTTAAGTAGTGAGTAACAACTTGAGAAGGCTCACGAGAATATACTTAGGGCAAAGAAATAAAGGAGTACGCATTTAAGAATGAGAGATAAAAATAAAAAAGGTTTGTTTAAAAACAAAAAGAAGTCTAAAGGAAAAGGCGCGGAAGTTACGGATAGCGCAAGTGCTTCGCCTACAAGTGCAAGCGGTGGTTGCGGTAGTAGTGGTGGTTGCGGAAGTGGTTGCGGTGGCTGTAGGGGCGGTGTAAGCGTTGGCGGTGGCGACAATAGAGGTGGCGATAATAGTGATAATAAGGGTGGCAGTAATAGTGCTTCAGATTTTTTTATACCCTCTTCTTTAGTGGATAGGCGCGATAGGGGGGAGAGTAGCAATAGAAGCGTAAGCAGTAAAGGGCAAGGCTTTGGCGTGGACAAGGGTAATAGGTCTAGAGACAACAATAGGGATAGCGGTAGAGATAGCAATAGAGATAACAATAGGGGCAGAGATAGGGGTGACAAAAATACAGACAATGACCCTAATTTACAAACTGTTCGCTCGGCTGACCGCTCACAAGGTGGTATTGCCGTTGTGGCAGTAGAGTTTAGGCGCGCGGGCAAGCTTTATCATTTTGCGCCCGTAGAGAACGAAGAGTACGAGGCGGGCGACGGCGTTATTGTGCAAACGGCTAACGGCATAGAGTTTGCAACAGTCGCAACGGGCATTAGGTATATAGAAAAAACGGCAACGCCGCTTGCGCCAATTTTAAGAAAAGCAACAGAGCAAGATTTAGCACACCTTAAAAGTTTCGAGCCAAAAAGGCAAGAGGCTTTGAATGTCGTTAAACAAAAGATAGAGGCGCACTCGCTTGTTATGAAACTTGTAGATGTAAATTTTTCTTTCGATAACACGAAAGTTGTGTTTTATTTTGTTGCGGAAGGGCGGGTAGATTTTAGAGAGTTGGTTAAAGATTTAGCCTCGCATTTTAAAATGCGTATAGAACTTCGCCAAGTAGGCACTAGAGAGCAGGCTAAGATTGTTGGCGGGCTTGCGCCGTGTGGCAGAGAATGCTGTTGCGCAAAGCACGCACGAGAGTTTTCTAATGTGTCAGTTAAAATGGCAAAAATACAAGGGCTGTCTTTAAACCCAACAAAAATAAGCGGGCTTTGCGGTAGGCTTATGTGTTGCTTAAAATACGAAAACGAACACTATCAAGAGACCTATTCTAAAATGCCAAAAATTGACAGCACAGTAACAACAGCAGACGGCAGGGGCATAGTGCTTGCAAACAACGTACTAGCACAAACGGTAGATGTTAGGGTAACGCACAAAGATGGTCAGATAAGCATAAGCAAATACCCACTAAGCGAACTTAAACACATAACCCCAATAGGCGAAGACGACGACGTACAAGTAAGCGACGACGTCAAAAAAATCCTTGATTAATCAATGTTAAAATGTTAAGTTTTAAATGTTAAATGATTAAACTCATAAGGTGCTATTGCGTTTGGAAGTTTTGTGTTTTTAAGTAGTTTGCATTGGCCATATACGCACAAGCAATGAAATCATTAAACATTAACCTTAAAAAAATATGGATATATCTAAGTTAAAAGAACTTATTAATCGGCAAAACGATTTAGCCAAAGAGATTAGTGATTATGCTGGTGAGATTGCGGCTGAGAAGGGTACAATCACGCTAGAGCAACTTAAAGAGAGTAATCGAACTTTAAAGTCAGAGTGCTTTAGTTTAAGAGCCGAGAGAGATAAGTTAGAAAATGAGAATCGCGAGTTAAGGCAGAACTTAAACGCATATATGATGCGCGAGAGAGCAGGGTTTTTATATGCCTCTAAGTCTAAAATGGAAGCCTATTTTGGCAAAAGCACAGCGCGTAGCGCTAGTGCGATAGATGAGATAGAGCGTATTTCTAAACAAAAGTTTGATAACGCGCGGCGGGCGCTAGGCGAGTATATACATAAAGGAAGTAGTGCCTTAAAACAAAAGATAGACTCATTAGAGATAGAGATTACAAAAGAAATTGAAAGCCTTAGGCTTACGGGTTATAATGTTGTTAATGATGCAAGCGCGGCACACAGCGCACATTTGCAACAGTACCATAGCAGCGAAATAAATGTAGATGCGGTAATAGCAAAAGAGCAACAGCCAAAAATAGAGCGCTTTATTGGACTTAATATGCTTGGTAAAATCGGTGCGCTTATAATAATAATAGGCATTATATTTTTGGCGCAACTGGTTAATGTGTTTTTTTCTGACGCCGTTAGAAGTATACTTTTATTTGTTGTGGCGGGTGCTGTTTTTTTGTTTGGGTTGTTTTTAAACAGAAAAACGCAAACAGTTTTTACTATAACTGTTTTATCTATAGGCGTTGGCTTGCTGTATGTGTCTCTCACGCTCAGTTATTTTGTGCTTGGCACTATTAATGTGCAAACTGCAATTGCTGTTAAACTTGCCGTAACCGCGGTGGCTTACGTTGTGTCTGCAAGGCTACGCTCAGAGCCTATAGCGGCATTTGCTCACTTAGGCGGATACCTACCCATTATAACCACTTTTGGAGACATCGGGCTTACGTACGCCGCAATGGTTTATTTTGTAGCGCTAAATATGTTTGGCTTTGTGTTGTCTGCTAAGTTTAGGTGGCAAGTGTTAAACTATATTGCTTACGGGCTTAGTTTTGTTGGGGCTATAATTATTTCTATAAGTGTAGCCGTTATGTATAGCGGGTATGACTTTTTCACACCGCACGCCCTAACGCTTGTATTTTTGTTTGTGATTTTTGCTATGTATATAGCGCTTCCAATTGTTACAAACGTAAACAAAAAAAGCGTATTTAACTTAGCAGATGTTATTTTGCTAGCAATAAATACGAGCATATCGCTTGTGCTGTTTTATGTAATGTTTTATGTATACGGCATCTCAGACTTTAGTGGCTTGCTTAGCATTATTTTTGCGGGTGTTTACTTTGGGTTATATTTTGTGACCCGCAAGTTTTTTGCGCAAGACACTAATGTGCGGATTATGTTTGCTTTAGTTGCAATAGGGCTTTTAGTTTTGTTTGTGCCTATGCAATTTGAGGCTAGTTGGTTTGTGTTTGCGTGGGCTTTGCAAGGCACGGCATTTATATTGTTTGGCATACTAAAGGGCAGACCCATCAGTTTTTATGCAGGGCTAGTTATTGCGGGGATAAGTTTGCTACACTTTGCTGTTTACGATATTTTGCTAGGTGTGCTTGTTAGTGGCTCTGATATTATATTTGTGTATAAATATGCTAGTTTAACTGTCTGCGCGTTTTTGGTTTTGTTTGCGCTGGCTTTTAAAAGGGACGTTGTATTTGGCGATATGAAGCGAGACTTTGGCTTTGTTAAAAGCATAGCGCCGCAACTTTTTTCTGTTGGTGTTTATTTAAATGCTTTGGCGTTTTTTGCATACTTAACATTTTTTATATTCGATGGGACGGCAATACATTCTAACAGCCACACAAACACACTTTTGAGGGCTGCCATAATTAATGCGCTGATTTTAGTTTTTGCGTCTGTAGTGCCTAGGCTTTTTAGGGTTAGATACGTGTATGTGGCAAGTATATTTGTTGGCGTTTTAGGCGCTTTGTGGCTTTTTGTATTTGGGTATTTTAACTGGCGCGGAAACTTAACTAATGCATTCGATATACAGGTTGTGGCATCAGTTACGCTATTTGTTTTAATTGCAACCGCGTGTTTTGTGGTTTACGACACTATTAAAAAAGCGACGGTGTTAGATAGAAACTTAAGCAATGCTGTTTTTATAATGCCGATTATATTTGTAGGTGTTACTCTTACACAGTTGTTTATGGTTCAGTATAATTTATCGTTCTCTAGTATTGTGTTTACAATAACTTACATTTTACTAGCGGCGGTGGGTATATTTTTGGGGCTTTACAAACATTGTGTGGCTACGCGCCATTTCGCGCTAGGTTTAACAATAGCCGCCACCCTAAAACTGTTTGTAATAGACACGCTAGCGCTAGACTTAGTGTATAGGGTAGTAGGCTATCTTGTGTGCGGTGGTGCGCTAATAGCAATGTCTTACATCTATCAAAGGTTTAACAGCAAATTATTAAGCGCCGAAAAAACAAAAGACAAAAATCAAAACAATATAGAGCAAAATAGTATAGAGCAAAACACTAAAAGCCAAAATAGTGAAGACCAAATGGGCGAATACGAAAACAACCAATTTTAGTTAGCCGATGCTAACATAAATAGAGTGCTTTTAAATAGTTGCACTTTGTGTAAATTTGTGCTATAATTTTAAGGTACACAGTATAATAATTTAAAGTGTAATACTAATTTGCTTTTGGTTTTATTATAAAACTTGTAAGGGCAAATTAGTAAAAACCAAAATTTTGGAGGTAGATAATTATGCCATTTTTAATTAACGACCAATGTGTAGAGTGTGGGTTATGTCCACCATCTTGCCCATTTGAAGCAATTGCTGTAGTTGATGGGAAGCACAAAATAGACGAAGCTGCTTGCGTAGGTTGCACAAAGTGTGTGCCAGTTTGCCCAGTAAGTGCAATTGTTCCTAAGTAACAAAGCATTTTTTTGCTACATAAGCAATAAATAAAGCAAGTGGGTATTTTCACTTGCTTTATTTGTTTTGAATGTAAAGTGTAAAGTGGTTCTATCCGAATGTAAAGTGTAAAGTGTAAAGTGTAAAGTGGCTAAACTCATTAGTTGCTTTACTTTTGAACGGCTTGATATTGCTTTCTCGTGAAAATTTAATCTCTTATATTTTGCAAAACAAACACTGCCCGCGCAAGCGGGTGTAAACACTCTACACTTTACACTCTACATTTTACACTAACAAAAAATATCTATGTTTAAACTTTTTTATTTTTTAAGACCTTACAGGTTGTTAATAGCCTTTGTAGTTATCTTGACTATTGTCGGGATAATTTCTGCTTTAATGCTTCCAACGCTTATGGCTTTTATTGTTAACGATGGTATTAACTATGGCGGGGGAGAGGGCAACTGGGATGTAGTTTTGTTTTTTTCAGCACTTATGGCGGGTGTTGGGCTTTTGCAATTTATTGTAGGGGTGGCTCAAGGTAAGATTTTAGCAAAGGTATCTTCTCATTTCGCATACGATGTAAGGCAGGCTTTATTCACAAAAATAGAGCATTTAAGTTTTAAGCAGTTTAACCATTTTGGAAATGCTTCACTTCAGGCGCGCTCAACATCAGATGTATCTCAACTGCAAGAGATTTTACAATGGCTGATAAACTTATTTAGCATACCGCTATATTTAGTTGGAGGTGTGGTTTTTGCTTTAATGATATCCCCCACCCTATCTTTAGTGATTGCTTTAAGCATACCATTTGTTATTTTTGTGGTGTGGGGGGTTGCTAGATATATCCGCCCGCTTGTAAAGGTTTCGCAAATGCACTTAGATAAATTTTTGTTAATTTTAAGAGAGCGACTTGTAGGCATAAGAGTTATTCGCGCGTTTAACAAAGAAGACTACGAGCATTCTAGGCTACACACGCAAGCCAACATAATGTCTACAAACTTTATAAGGCGCAACATTGCAATCACGGCAACCCTTTGGCCTTTACTAACGCTTATAGGTAATTTTACAATTGTGGGGATTATATTCGCATCTTACAGAATGTCCGGCAACCAGACTGTTTTTCAGGCTGGCGATATAATTGCAGTTGTTCAGTACGTAGGCGTTATTATGACGGCTATATCTATGGTTAGTTGGTCTATAGTGCAAATTCCCGGCTTTAATGTTAGTGCGGGCAGAATAAGAGAAGTGCTAGACTTGCCACTAGAAGAGCAGATTAGAGATATGAATTTTGATAAGGCAGATAGGGCAGGCAACGTAAATAAAGAAAAAGCCAAGATAAGCGGGCATATAAAAATTAACGACCTTACATTTTTTTATGACGAAAAGTCTAAAGAGCCGGTTTTACAAAATATAAATATGGAATTTTTGCCATCTAAAACATACGCTATTTTAGGCGGAACTGGAAGCGGAAAAACAAGTTTAATAAAATTGCTACTACGCTTTTACGAAATTACTAGTGGCAGTATATTGATTGACGGCAAAGAAATTAGCGAACTCGATGAATACGAATTAAGAGACAACATAGGCTACATAACACAAAAATCTATAATATTTAAAGGCACAATTAAGAGCAATGTTTTGTTAGGTAGGGCGTACGCGACAGATGCCGAAATTTTAGAAGTTTTGCGCATAGTGCAACTAGAAGACTTCGTTAAAAGCCTTCCAAGCGGGGTAGAGAGCGAAATTAACGAGAGCGGAACAAACCTATCAGGCGGACAGAAGCAGCGTTTGTCTATTGCTAGGGCGCTTGTAAAAAACGCGCCAATCAACCTTTTTGATGATAGTTTTTCCGCGCTAGATTATGCAACGGATGTTAAAATTAGAAAAGAAATTGCACTCAATTATAAGGGTGCAACAAATATCATTGTAACGCAGAGAGTGTCTACTTCCCTTGGTGCAGACTATACATATGTTTTAGACGAGGGTAAATTAGCGGGCGAAGGCACGCACAAAGAGTTATTAAAAACGTGCGAGATTTATAAAAGACTAGCGAAATTACAGTTGGATATAGGGTAGTTGAGAGAGTGTAAAGTGTAAAGTGTAGATTGTAAAGTGGTTAAACTCATTAGTTGCAATTACGTTTGAACAGTCGCAGTTTTGTATTTTACGCATTTTGCTTGTAAAATATTATCTGCGAAGCAGGTGAAACAATTTAAAATTTAAAATTTAACATTATGATACATCAAAACATACAACAACAAAATAGTACTCAGCAAAAGCGCCCGCATTCAAAGCGCTATATTTTGCGTTTGTTTGCTGATAATCCGCGTGTAATCCCGGTGTTTATTGGGGTTGCGATTATACTATTTGTTGGCGTTATGTTAAGTTTGCAAATGCCTTTTTTAGTGGGCGAGGCGGCAGATATTATTGCGGGGACTGCAAGTGGTGATTTACGTAGGCTTATAATTTTGCTTGCCGTGCTTTATTCTATAATTGCCCTACTTCACGTAGTGGAAGAAGTTTGCATAAACAATATGATGACACGAATGGTGACTAGGGGATATCGCCTGCGCATTTCTAAAAAAATCAGAGAGTTAGATGTATCTTTTGTAGATAATCACCCGCACGGCGATATACTCTCTAGAACGATGGACGATGTATCTAACTTTGGCGGTAGTGGAACAGGCACACTAATAAGGCAGGGCGTTGGCTCTTTAGTATTTATATTTGGTATTGGCATCGGGCTTTTTGGGCTTAACCCCTTTTTGCCGCTTGTGGTTTTTGGGGTTGTTATACTAACAATAGTTTTGGGCGGAATTTTTACGGGCGCAATTGGTAAATATTTTTCTCAGTTGCAAGAAAGGGTGGGCGACTTGAACGCGCACATAACCGAGAGTTTTTCTGCGCACGATGTTATAAAGGCATACAATTTGCAAGGGCATTCTATCTCTCAGTTTGAGGGCTTAAATAGGCGGCTTAGAAACACGGCATACAAGGCGTTTTCTTTGGTTGCGTGGGGCTGGCCTATAATGACGCTGTTAAACACAATCAGTTTTATTGCGGTTGGTATTTTTGGGGCGTTTTTGGCAATTAACGGATATGTTACGCCGGGCGAGATACTAACTATACTTATGCTTACGCAAATGTTAAATGCGCCTATGCTTGGCATTGTTCAACTTTTAATAGAACTTCAGCGCGCAAAAGCAAGTGGCAAGCGCATATACGATATTTTAGATGCAGATGAGATGTTAGATTTTGCAGATAGTTTTGGCGGGGAAGTAGTTGTGGCTGGTGGTGCTAGTGTAGGCAGTAGTGCGGTAGTCGGTAGCGCTGTAGG
>WQRI01000021.1 GCA_009786825.1 Bacillota bacterium | reverse complement strand
CGACACTTGTCGCTCGCTTGCGCTATATTGCTCGCCCACCGCTTGATGCTCGCCCACCGCTTGATGCTCGCCCACCGCTTGTGCTTGGTCACCTACAGTTTGTTGATTAGTGCTGTAGTCTTCTGTATAATTATAGTAGTTTTGGTCTGGTGCTTCGCCGTACTGCCCGCCAAAATTTTGGTAGTCGTTCTGTTGCTCGCCAAATTGCCCATTCTGCCCATTCTGCCCGCTTTGATAATCGTTCTGCTGCCCACTTTGGCTCTCGTAATTCTCGCGACCACTACTTACTGCATTATCTGAAAACCACGGGCTTTGCTCGCTATCTTCTTCACCCTTGTTAGATTTAGCAAGTTTAGCCTCGCGCTGAGCATCTTTAAGCGCTTGCTTTTCGGCTTTTGCCTTTGCCGCTTGTTGCTCTTTCACAAGCCTTTTATGCACCTTATCATTCTCGCGCGCTCTTTCTGCATTTTGTATAGCCTCTAGTTTTTGCTGTTTTTTAAGCGCCTTTCGCTCTGCCTTTGTAAGCGGAACGCTTTGCTGGGTATAGTCTGCTGGCTCGCTCTCGCTAAAATTTTCTGCATTAAACTCTGAATTTAAGTTGCCATCTAAATTCGGAACTTGCCCAAAACTATCCGCACTAAAATTTTCTGCTTGCAAATCAGCGCCGACATTCTCGCCCTGCTCGCCGCCCTGCTCGCTCGACCCGCCTTGCCCGCCTTGCTCTTGCCTTAGTTTTGCTAATGCTAGGGCTTCTTGTCGCTGTTCTTCTTTTATATCTTCCGCATCTTTAAAAACCAAACCTTCTACGCTTGCGTTTAAATGCTTCAAAAATGTTATAAAGTTGTTCTCTAACTTTCCGTATCGCCTTGCCAAAATCAAGTTCAGCAAAAACAAAAGCAATATCCCAAGCACAACCCATATAAATATAGATATGCCCGCCGTAGTCGCATAAATTGGCTCTGCCGCCGCTAAGGCAAGTGGCGTTAGATAAACTTCTGGCTCGCCTACATAAAACAAATGCGTTATATAAGCGGCAGTCCATAAAACAAGCACGCCTATTAAAATTATAAACACATTGCTTTTTATAATCGTGCTGTTAGCCTTTGGGAACGATATGCACTTGTCTAAAGTAAGATAGTCAGATGGGCGACCCTTTTTGTGATGCATATAAGAATCCCACTCTGTAACAATTAAATACGACATATTCTTTTGAATATACTCGTCTATCTTTTCTATAGCGTCGCTCTCGCCCCTTACGCTTTTTATAAACCTGATAGCCCTAGAAAAAGACTTATTGTTTTTGGTGATGTAACTGCGCGATATTCCGATAAGCCCAAAAATAAATAGCAAAAATAAAGCACCAATTACGCTTGCAAAAAATAAATAGAATTCGAAATTTCTAAACACATCGTAGAAACTCTCGTTAATGTTGTTAAACAAATCTGACATTATAAAGACCCTCCTTTAATAATCTAATTCCCCTACTTATTTTCCCCTATTATTTACTTTGTTTTCCCCTTGTTTTAACTTTGCTTCCCTTGCTGTTTTCCCCTTTGTTTTTCTCTGTGATATACTATTATAGCACAAGTGTCGATAAAATGCTAGGATTTTTTATACATTTATAACTTTTTTTGTGCATATTACAATTTATCTAAAATTCCGCACTTTATATAATATATAAAGGCATTCTCTACTTTTGTGTTTAAAATGTTTTCTGTTGCGTATTTATAAATTTCGAGTTGCTTTTTATATTCATTTACATACTGTACATTTTTTGGCTTAGACAACTTATAGTCTATTATGTGGGCATTGTTATTATTGTCTATTAAAAGCAAGTCTATAATGCCCTGAACCAAAATTTGCTCTGTTTTTGCCACATCTTTAAACCTAGATATTTTGTTAGCCCTATAATTTATTACAAAAGGTTGTTCATACCTTTTCGTTTTGGCACTAGCAAAAAGGTTTTGTATTATAGGGTTTGTGTAAAAGTTTGCTATGTGCTTTACATCTACAAGGTCTAATTCATTTTTTGAAATTATGTTTTGCGTAACAAGGCGCGCTAACTCGGCTTTAATACCGCTTGCTATCTCGTTTACTAAGCCTTTTGGTGCGCCCTTTGAAGCGCTTTTTAATACGCCACTAAGGCTATCAAAACACAAATGCTCAAACACTTTGTGGTAAGCATTGCCCACATCAATTGCAGAATGCCCCTTGCCAACCTTGTCCACCTTACCCCCTTTGCCAACCTTACTCTCTATCTCTACCCCTTTAGTGTCATCTACTATATACACGCTTTGCTCTGTAGTAATTGTGCTATCCGCCTCTAAAAAGTTACTCTCAAAAAAACTGCTTTGAGCCTCTGTGTCCGCTTTTAGTTTAGACACACTTGCCTTAAGCGGAAGTCGCGTAGAAGCCTCGTACAAATGCTTGTAGTTAAAACTATTCTCTAGTGCCTTAAGTGTTTTTAAATTTGGCTTTTTACTAAACAGTTTTAACTCTTTAGCCTTAGTTGGCTTAGTTGCCCCGCTTGGCTTACTCGGCTTACTTTGCTTACCTGCCCCCGTTGCTTCATTTACCGCCCCCACATCACTTGCTTCACTTGCTTCAATCTGCAAAACATTATACACAAACTTTAAGTTGTCCCCCGAAAATGCAAGGTTTAACACATCTATAAAACTTTGCGCTTTGTCTAACTCTTTTGCTATGTCTAACTCTTTTGTCTCGCCTAATTTTGTCTCGCCTAATTTTTTAGTAAGTCTATCTAAATCTGCCTTACCGCTTAAAAACAAAAAGTGTTCTGCCCGCGTTAGTGCCACATAAAGTTTACGCAACTCTTCTTGCATCATCTGCTTTTTTTCTATGCCTTTAACCGCTTCTTTGACAATTGTTGGCGCGTGTGTTAGTTTGCTTAAGTCGTACCGCCTAACCCCAAGCCCTATGTCACTATTAATAATATAGTCGCGCCGTAAATCTAAAAAGTTAAAGCGCTGACCAAGCCCCACCAAAAAAACAACGGGATACTCAAGCCCCTTAGACTCGTGTATGCTTAGCATTCTTACACTTTGCGTGTCGCTACTTGCCGCACTATCTAACTCTAGTCGCACACTATCTAAGTATGTGCTTAAGTCTCTTGCAAGTTGGCTTTCTTGCAAACTATCTAAAAACTGCTCTAAGCCATTTATTTTGTCGAACGCGTCGTTTTGTGTTAGGTATGCATTTTGTAAGTCAAAATCTCTCGCTATTTCTAAAACAAGTTCGTAAACATTTTTTACACTTGCAATATATCTATACTTGCTAAGGGCATTCAAAAACCTTTGCCTTTTGCGCTCTATCTCTTTATCTGAAAACTCAGCGCTTAAAAAAAACTTCTGCCAGAAAAAATTTTTCTCACCACTTGCACTTTTACTTACCGAAGCCACATACGCCAACTCATCTTCTGTAAAGCCACCAAACTCGCTTAGCAAAACCGCCGCCAGCGGATAATCGTTATACGCATTATCTATAACCCTTAAAAAGTCTAGCAATACATTTATGCTAGTTGATGTAGTTAGCGGTTTATTAAAATTTACGGGGATATCCTTTTTTAAAAGTTCTTTATAAATTGTGTGCGCATAACCCGTTTTATAACTAGATATAATTGCAATATCGCTGTAAGTGTACGCTTGCCCATCGGGCTTTTTGTGGCTTGTTAAAATCTCGCTAATTTTTTTATCTATGTATAGTGCTTCCGCCTTTGCATAATTTTTGTCATCATCTACTAGTTTTGCTTTTTCTATATCGTAAAGCCCTTCCGCCTTAGTGTCGCCTTTAGTTTTGTTTTGCGCAATTAGAGTAAACTCTACATTATCCCCATAAGCCCCATCACTTGCACAATTATTCGCTACTTTATTTGCACTACTATCTGCTTCGCCCGCATCACTATCTGCCTTACTTGCACCACTACCCGCGCTACCGCCTTGCTCTACTCCCGCGCTCAGCATATGGTTACTTGCATAATCTATGTTGCTCGTTTGCCTTGTTAATATATTTTTGAAAACATCGTTTGCAAAATTTAGTATGTTTTTGTTAGAGCGATAGTTAGTGTTTAAATTTACAAGCAGTTTATCTTTGTCTCTCGTGTTAGAAAACTCGTCCAGCGCCTTTAAAAATATTTGTGGGCTTGCAAGCCTAAAACGATATATGCTCTGCTTTATATCCCCAACCCTAAATAAATTTGCGCGCTCACTTATTAAAGTTATAATCTTATCTTGAATCTCGTTTATATCTTGATACTCATCTACAAAAATATACTTATAAACGCGCCTTACCTCATCTAAAACTTCTGTGTCTTGCAACAGCTTTAGCGTAAGTTGCTCTAAATCGTTATAGTCTAGCACATTTTGCTTTTGCTTGTAAGCATTATACTCATCTATAAATTTTAGGCTCAACTCTTTTATGCAAGTGAGAGTATACTTAGCATCCAGCGTGTCTGCCAAAAGCCCATCAAAATTTTCCACCGCCAAAAAATGCTCGTTTGCCTTTAAGGTTTTTTTCGTATAATTATCTACAAAAGTATCCAACCAGCCCTTATAGTCGTACTTTGCCATCAAAAAACTATGTATCGTTAGTAACATATCTTGAAGCGGCTTGTCCTTTCGCCTTTTAGAATATACAACAAGCAAATGCTCTAGCATATCACACCCGCTAGTGCGCGCTCTCTCTAGCAAATCTTCCATAACTTGCCTTTTAATTTGCGGGGCTTCGCTATCACTAAGCAACCTACAATCTGGGTCTATTTCCGCTTTAGCAAAATAACTTCTTAAAAGCCTTGCACAAAACGAGTGAAGCGTGCCAATACTAGCAAACCTTAGCATCTGCTTTTGCTCTCTATTGCCTTGCAACCTAGTAGACAACTTGTTAACTAAATCAGCCGCCGAAGCCCGCGTGAATGAGCATACCAAAAAATTAGACAAACACTCACCCGCCTCTAAAAGCCTTAAAATTCGTGCTATCATAACACTTGTTTTGCCACTACCAGCAGAAGCAGACACCAAAATATTTTTAGCACCGCTTTCAATTGCTGTAAGTTGGTCTTTTGTAAAAGTTATGTTACTCATAATTTTTGTCACCCCACCACCAACCGAGTTTGGCTTGTCTGTAAACAACCAACAAAAAAATTACGCTCTAATTTAAAAAGCGATAATTCTTAGGTTAAAAAATCTCAAACGCATCTTTACAAACCTTTAGTTTGTCGCACCTAACCCTATCCGCTTGCAAATCTATTCCACAAATATTTGCAAAGCCGCACAATTTACACGCATCTTTAAGCGGGATAATATCTATATACCCCTCTGCCATTTTTTGCAAAGCCGCGCGTATCATACTGTCGGTATAATCAGATATATTATCAAGTACATCGCTTGCCAGCACCTTATTCCAATGCCCCGTATACCCCCCGTGTACCACCCCCTTTTTTGTAAGGGCAACATCTATAAACCTACTTTTCTCGCCACTCTCAAGCAACGTATCGTGCGCCTTTATAACATCTATATTATCTAGCGTAACACCAACAAGCCTATATACTCCGCGCTCTATATCCAAGTTCTCACCCGCGTCCAAGTCAGACTTTGCCAAAAATTCGTTCGCAACCGGAAAATAATACACACCCGCATTTTTAAATTCTCTAGCACCCTTTGCGCTGTCCGCACTACTACCGCCACTCTCAATTATGCCACCGCCACTCACTTCACCACCACCGCCCACTTCACCAGCACCACCCTGCGCCTTAACGTAAGCATTATAATACGTAAACAACTGAAGCGCCTTGCCAAAATAAACATTTTTTAAAGAAAATTTTACCCTGCCCGTTTTGTAATCTATAATTCGCACATACCTTTTATCCCCATCGTCGTACACATCTACCCTGTCTATAACACCGCTAAACTTAAATGTCTGTCCGCCCTCGCTAAACTCTAGTTCAAAATTAATCTCTGCGCCCACAGGCTTAAATAACGAGTGCTTGTCTGCGTAGTATATAAAGGCACAAACGCGCTGTGCCTCGTCCTCTAGCCGTTTAAGCGCGCTAGTAAGTGTCTCAGAGTTTAAAAGCACGGCAAACTCATCTTTTTGCCTAACCTTTTCTACTATACTTGCCACAACATTTTTTAAGGCGCTCGGCGTTAAATTTTGGCTGTTCATAACAACTTCCAGCACAAACTGCTCTATAACAGAGTGCAAAAAACTTCCTACATCAACTGCCCGAAGCCCGCCCATCTCTCTTTCTTTAAGCGCCAGACCATAGTCTAAAAAGTGTTTGTATGGGCAATTGTAAAAACTCTCAACCCGCGATATACTCGCCCTTCCAGACTGCCCCAACTTAAATTTTGTGTTAGGCACGCGCTTTGGCTCACTCACAAAATTTCTAACTTTTTCAATTGCCAAAGCCTTATGCTTGTTCGCGCTAAAAATTTGGTACACTTCTTTTTGTGCATTTATGTCGCGCTTTGTAAATAGTCTCTTTTTTAAAATCTCTTGCAACATCTTGTTGTATGCATAATTTTTACTGCTAAAAATTTTAAGCCGCGTACTCTCACAAGTGTTTGCTAACTCATCTTTAATAGCCAAATTTAAAATCGGAAATTCAGTTGCCAAAATAATGTCCTCTAGTAAGTCTATCTTTTTAGATGAGCCACTAGCATTTAGGGAAAGGTACGAAAAATACAAAGCGTCTGCCCTTAAAACATTGCTATAAATATTTTGCGAAAGCCTAGTGTATGCATCGCGCGGCGTAGGTGTGATATCCACGCCCATAACTTTAAGCGCCGCAATATCCGGCTCGTCTATAATGCCGTTTGGCGAAAAAGCCGGCATCAGCAAGTTTTCATTAGCGCCCACAACAAACAGAATGTTACTAGCCCCCTTAGCAAAACTGCCAACATAAATACTTGCACAGCATATAACCTGCACGCACTCTAAACTTTTTGGCAAAACAGAAATCTCTGCAGCAACAATGCTAGAATGCAACAACAAATAAAAGTCATCTAAATTATAAATGGTTCTGCCCAAAAGCAAAGCAAAACTATCTAATATCTCGCTAAGTTTACTAACAGATTGGCTAACAACACTCTCTAATACTAAGTCACTCTCAAAACCTTGCTGGTTGCCCCCATTACTACCTTGAGTTTCTAGAGTGCCATTACTGCCCCCGCCCCCACTACTTATTAACTCTAAAAACTGTTGCGTTGGCGCACTAGCCAAAAAGCCTTTCAGCGTCTCAGAAAACTTACTAGCAGACAACCCCTTTAAGCCACCTAAAGCCTCTAGCGTGCTAAACAAAGCCTCTCTCACTTTTAAAAAACTATCCGCGTAAAAACTATCAAAAATCTCTGCGCCCTTTTTCAAAAAAGTTATGTTATACTTGAGTATGTAATTCTCAAAAAAACTTACATCGCACTCGGTCAAGCCATTATAAAGCAAAAACAACTTGTGCTTTGCAAACGCCAAACACTCGCGCCGCCTAAACCCGCTCTTAACAGCAGACAAAGCCTTAAGCATATAGTCGGCAAGCGGGCTGTCTTCTAAACTAACCTTTTGGTCTGTATGCACGGGGATATCAAAGTTGCGCATAACTCTCTGTATACGCGCCATATAACTAAGCGGCGCAATAACTTTAATGTCTTTATACCTAGCCCCCTTGTTAACAACTAAATACCTAATCTCTTGCGCCAAATTTTCTAACTCGTCACTTATGCTTACAGCCTCGTAAATGCCACTAAGGGTGTTTGCGAGAGTAGTAGCATATGTTGCATTAGGCGAAATACTAGGTGTTGCACTAGGCGAAACACTAGCCTTGTGTAAATGCTGGCTAACACTATTATCCATAAGCGTTAAACTCTTAGCATACTTGTTCAACTCGCCCACAACAACAGCCTGCAATGGCGTAAACACATCAAAATACGCCACATAAACATTACTGTTTTTAATGTGGTGGTTCTCTTTTATGCCACGCGCAAGCAAGTTTAAAAGCCCCGCGCTATCTACATACTCTTTAATCGCACTCATATACAAACGATACAAAAAGGCTATGTCCTTCACTTTATACTCTATTAAACCCGTGCCTTTAAGCGCCAACTTATCTAAGTCATCTGGCAACACATTACTAGACTGTAACTGCTTTATAATGTCTACCATATTTTTTGCAAACGAAACCCTAGTAATTCCCTTTTTAAAATAAACCAGCCTTTCCCTATTCTCAAGCACCAACCGCTTTAAAATAAGCACAGCATTAGCCCGAGAAAGCGGTTTTTTCTCACTTTTAAAATAGCGCGCAAAAAGCCTAGCAAACGTTAAAACCTCTACATTAAAAACACCCTCACCCCTAATCTTTCTACCAGCCTTCAAAATATTTATAACTTCGCGCTCAACTTCCAGCGTAACCTTATCCGGCACAATAATAATATTGTTAGGGCTTAAACCATTCCCAACATCAATCCCCAAAACCATTCTCTCAAAAGCCCCGTGCCTACTAACACAATTCATTTTACCACCCCCACCAACTTTTCCCATAATTACATTTTACCATTTTTACTCATACTAATTTGCTTTTAAGTTGTCCCGTGAATTCGGATAGATTTTTGAGGGTAAAGTTGACTGATGAGGCTTAAGGCGTACTAGATGTACGCTAACAAGCCGAAGAAGGCAATCTTTACACCAAAAAGATGACGAAAGATGTGACAATCTTAAAAAACAAATTAGTACAAAAAAAGCCCTTAAATAGCACATTTAGGCTAAATAAGGGCTTTTTTAAGTTATTGGAGCTGGCGATGGGAATCGAACCCGCAACCTACTGATTACAAGTCAGTTGCTCTACCATTGAGCTACGCCAGCAAGAAGTTAGATGCTGTTAGCAAATTATGTTTGTTTAACCTAATCTCTAACTTAGTTTAACCTAACTCTATTATTATATAACAAGTTAAAAAAAAATGCAAGCAATTTTCGCAAAAAATCTTAAAAATTGTTAAAAAATGTAATAGCCAAATAGTTGTTTTTAACGCTAAGTTGTGCTATAATGTTTATTAGTTATAATGGTGTAAATTACGGAGAAGTGGTCGAGTTTGGTCGATGGCACTCGCTTGGAACGCGAGAGTACCGCAAGGTACCGCAGGTTCAAATCCTGTCTTCTCCGCCACATTGGCTTCGCCTGCCGCCAAACGTTGCCTACGCTTTGCTACGGCAAGCGGCAACTTCCGGGCTTCGTTTTTTCTTAGGGATACCCTAAGAAAAAACATAAAACTAACCACAATCGCTTTGCTTATGCTTAAGTTGAAACTATGTTAGATTTTTTACCGGTTGCTTTATGGATGTTTATTTTATCTCAGTTGTTTGGGTTTATAAACATCGCAATTTCTTTTTACAAATTTCAGATAAAAGACAAAGCGAAAACTCTTCGCTTGTCTGCTGTTGGTAATGTTTTTAAGTCGCTTAACTATGCCTTTTTGCTTAACTGGTCGCTTGCCGGCTTAAAAATTGTTAGCATAGCAAAAAACCTGATGTTTGCTAAAACTTCTGCCGAAAACTCTAAAATAAAACTGTGGCAATCTATTTGTGTATTTATATTTTTTACAGTTATATCTGTTGCAGTTATTTTTGTTACGTGGTATTTTACAAGGCTGTGGTTCGAGTGGATAATTCTATCAGCCGTGGTTTTTGCAAACTTTGGCAAGTGGAAAAAGGGGATTCACATACTTAGAATAAGCGCGGTGTTTTACAGAATTGTAATGATAATTAACAGCATTTTCTTTTTCTTAAACCCAACAAATTTAATTAAGGCGATTGCCGTACTTATATCTGTTGCGCTGTTTTACATTAGGTTTTTTGCAGAGCGCAAAATGCAAAAAGCACAACTTAAAGCAACAGAGGCAAGGGTTATGTCAGAATAATTTTTTACTGGGTGCTACACCCGCTTCGCGATAATTGCTATAACATACAAAAAAGCCATAAGGTAATTTTTACTCTATGGCTTTTTTTGTTTTTGCTTTGTTTATCTATTTGTAGGTGCAAACACTACTTCTACTGTTGCTGATACTTTTATGTCGTTATGCATAATTGTTGTTGAGCATACAAAGGCGTCGTACCTTGCAAAGCCAAAGTGGTTAAAGTAGGTTTCTTTAATTGCTACAATCTCTAGCTCGCCTAAGCCTGCCGCTTTAGATAAAAGTGTTGCTTTTTGTTTTGCAGAGTAAACCGCCCGTGTAAGTGCTTCGTTATAAGCGGGCGAGTTATCCTCTAGCCCAAACTGAATACCGCTTACAATGTTTGCGCCCGCCTTTGTTGCCAAATCTATTACCTTGCCAACAGCAGATATATCGCGCACTCTTACATTAAGTTGATTGCTTACCCTATAGCCCAAAACCCGCCTACCAAAATTATAGTCGTGCAACGGAAAAATATTAAACCAACTTGTAGTAATATCGCTCTCACTAATGCCCTGCCCTTTCAAAACCTCTACAAGCCTTTGCGCAATTTCTGAGTTTTCGGTCTGAGCAACTTCTATGCTCTTACTCTCTGTTTCTACGCTTAAACTAATAGTTGCCACATCTGGCTTAACCGATATACTACCAACCCCCGTAACAGTTATACCAAAAGGTATACAATTTTGCAAACTTGTTGCATTAGCCACCATAACGCTTTGTGGGTTAACAATTACCGCGCCTAACATAGCCACAGACAAAACTAGTGTTGTTACAATTAAAATACATCTCTTTTTCATACCCTTAATTTAAGCAAACAAATTAAAAATATGCAAGTGCGAAAAAAAATGCAAAGGTTTCGGTTGTAAATTGCACTCAACGCTGTTTTCATTAATGCGGTAATATTTACCATTTGCATTATATTGCCGTTTAACGCTCGGCTTATACTATGGTAAAATTTACCATATGTACCCATATTGTCGTTTAATGTTGGTTTAATCTACGGTAAAATTTACCATTTCTTGCAGTTTTTTTTACTAAATATTAAATTAACGCTTAAAAACGTTTGCAAAATTTATAAAAATTTGTTATGATAAAAGTCAATAACATTACACAAAGACTGTTGTGTAGTAAAAAACAAAACAAAAAGGAGGTAAAATTTTTATGAAAAGATTCACAAAAATTTTATTAGCAATCATCATTTTCGCCACGGTATCTCTCACTTTTGTAGGCTGTTCTAACATTAATAGAGATGGTCGCTGGCGTACATACGAGATAACAACTGGTGAAATTACTCTAGACCCATACACTAGAGAATTTCAATTTGCTTACTCTCGTGACACAATAAGAGGCGCTATATCGGAAGGGGGTCGACTTCTTAACTGGTCAAACAACCTTATGATTAGTCGAGTTAGTTTTGAGGGCGAGACTACCTATAATGCTTCTAATATTACTGTAATTGTTCCATCTGCTATGTCTCATCTGAGTTCGCATTCAGATGAAGCATTTGGTGGAACTATCCGCATTAGAAATAGTGGAGATACTTTTAATAGTTCTCATTATTGGTTAGACCTTATATGGAATGCTTCACATACAGAGGTAGTAGGCACGAAAGTTCACATAAGCTTTTCTCAATTAGTTGAAAGGCAAAACCTTATAATAGACTTTTACTACTATACTTTTGGTATGTTGTCTCAAGATGAGCCAACACCAAGGCGCTTTTCATTCACGTTTGACTTAGCGCGTTTACGCACATAATGTAAACCAACCGAAAAATTTAAGAATAAAGGAGATTTAAAAAATGGAAAATAGAATTGAGAAAAAACACGTTTTGGCTGTATTGTTTGCGCTAGCATTTTTTAATACTGTGATAATTTTGCTTCCGCAAATTGTAGACTTTACAGACAGCCTTTCTCGCCGTGTATCAGACCCTTCTACTGGCTCTTACTTTGTAATGTATCAAATATTTAGGGTAATATCTATACTTGGAATGATTGCTATATTGTTATTCACTTTCAAAATTGCATTCTGCGATTGTGGCGACGCTAGAAAGAGATTATTATCTTTAATATCTGTTGGCATACTACTACTGTTTGTTCTAATGTGGGCTATAATGCGCTTTACAATACCAGTAGAGGGCTTAGAGACTCTACCTGCACAATGGGTTGATGCAGACCGCACACTATTTATGATTTTCCGCTTTCACACTATGCAAAACCTAGTACTTGGCGCTATACTTGTACTTATTACGTGCTTGCCTTACCTGAAGCGTGAGAAAGGTGAGAAAAAAGAAAAGCCTGCTAAAAAAGAAAAGGCAGAAAAAGCAACTGAAACAAAAGAGTAATTTAGTTTACATAACTAAAAGCCTAAACATTTAAGGCTAAACATAAAGCCCACTTGCAACTCAAGTGGGCTTTTTTGCGTTTAACGATAATTCCTATGTCAAAAAAACTGACTGCTGTACGCTCAATGTCTATGCTGACTGCTGACCGCTGACTGCTGACCGCTGACTGCTGACCGCTCACCGCTGTATACTGTACGCTGTACGCTACACTATAGGTTGGTCTTTAAAGACTGTGCGGTTTAGTGGTGGTATTATTAAATACATCAAAAATAGGTTTAAGCCTACCCAAACCGGTTGAGAAATTAAGCGCGCTAGTACAATAACTTGAAAATTACCCGGCATTATCCCCAGCACATAAATGCCGTAAGAGCCTAATATAAGCGTAGCCGGCACAAATGCGATTATAGCCCCCATAAGCAATTTAACAAACCATTGCTCTTTTTCTTGCCCGTTTTCGTTGTGGGTCGGCATAGATATTATCTTATAAACGCCGTATATCAAAAGCGAGGCGGCGGTGGCTATTATCACTACCCTTGCGCCGTTGTGCAAGCCGCGCCCAGTAGATAAGGTCACTTCGCCCGTATCCTGATTTACAATTTCGTTGCCACCCTCGTAAAACGCACCGAAATAATATGCGCTTGCAATTGTTGCTATACATATAAACGCAAACAACAAAAGCAACGCATCTTTATACACTTTGTTTGGTAGCCTAAGCATAAACAGTAGCGCGACTATGGTTGCCGTTAAGCCGTTGCCAACGCCAATAAATGGCGAGTACAAACCCTCTGGCGCTAGTAAATGACCTATAAAGTCGCCCAAAAACGCTACCGCAAAACCATATATTGGTCCGAACAAAATCCCGCTTAAATACATAAATGCATACACAAAACTTGCCCTGCCACCAAAGCCCGGGAGGGATAGCGAAAACACATTAAGCACCACGCCAAACGCTGTGACCATTCCCATAGTGCTTATTAAAAGTGTTAGGTTTGCCCCCCTGCCCCTAGTGCCACCAGCCCTATCGCTATTGCCCCTAGCGCCGTTAGCCTTGTCGGCACTAGCCCTAGCGCCCCTAGCCTTATTAAACCTTGCGGGCGGACTTGTAAATAAAGCCACAGCGTCTTTGCGCACGCCAAACATATGCCCCAACAAATTTATAAAAACAGCAAAACAAATTATTGCCACCACAACGCCTATAAGTGTTCCGAAAAACTCTCGCCCAAAATACTGCTCGTTAACTTGCTCGAACGGGATAGAGCCAAACACACCCGCAACAACCCCAACAGGTATAGCCAAAACCATACTTAGTATACCAACAAAAACTGCTCGGGTTTTTAGCCTATAACCACTGTGCAAAACTTCCCCACTCGAGTTTTTTATTTCGCTGTTACCTAAGTTTTCTACTTGGCTATTCTCTATAGCCTGCAAACTCTCACTATCTTGATTTTCTTGTAAATTGTCTGACACAAAAAAAACCTCCTGAATTAAATTCAGAGGTCCACAAAAAAATGTTTAAATACCCTTACAGTAAACTAATGCCACACAAAAATTATGCTTAGCACCACACCATAAGGCAAAAACAAAATTGTAGCGGACACGATAGCCTATCGCAAAACGGACTTGTTTTTTCAAAAAAACGATAAAGCCGTTTATTTCGTCCAAAGGCAACGTCCCATCCTTTGACACTAAAACGCAGAACTATCTACTCTATAACTTTATTTTACAATATTTGCAAAAACTTGTCAAGCAAAACAAAGTCATATCATAACGAATTTCTATTCCGCTACGCTGCATAAGGAAATTCTTTTATGATATGATTTGTTAACGGGTGCTACACCCGCTTCGCGATAATTAAGTTAACAATTACAACAAGCACTATCTTTTTAAAAACCAGTAAATGACTAAAGCAGTTATGGCGGCGATGTTTAGTATGGTTAGAATTACAAAAACTAGAATGTAATTTACCGATAGTATATAGTTACCAGCGTTAAATGTTATAAAACTTATAAGTTGCAACACTAAAAATACTACTGACGCTATAGCCACTAGTGCTGTAAATATACATATGCTTAAAAATAAATAATCTCTTTTCATAAATTTTTTTCTAGTTTGCCGATTACGCCAGCGTGAAATATAATTCGTGGGCTTTTAGTTGGGCTATTGTGTTTATGCGCCGTGTAAACAATGCTTCTGTGTCTGGGTATCTGATATGGTCTTGCCAACCGACTGTTGCAAGCGCTATAAGCCCTACATCGTACTCTGTGTCTGAGTAAAAAATGTTGTTGTTTATAACTGTTTGTAAAAGGTTTGGCGGTATATAAGTTACGCCCGCAACTTTAGCATAATATATGCCATTTACCCTGTTTGTCTCTAAGGCTGTTATGGCAAAGTTTTGCGTTATAGTGCCACCCAAACTTTGTGCAACAATTCCGCCAACAAACATTAGCCATATCTCATCTATATCTATATAAAAGGTGTTTTCTGCCCCGCTGTTTATTATATCGCCTGAATTTATGCTTGCTATACCGCCTATAACTGCAACGTGGTTGTCCCCGCTTGCTATTATATCGCCGTAGTTTTTAGAGTTTTTTATTGTTGAGTGTATGGCGTTTTGTACTGCTACGCCGCCTATCCAAATTTCTATTGGTCGCTCTGGCTCTGGTGGCGGTGGTGGTGTATAATTTATATCGAAACTACCGTTTATTGTACCGAAGTTTGCGCTTCTAATTATACTACCCTCGTTTATAATAACAACACCCGCAAGCCATATGTTCCACCTAGAGTGCCTTACAATCTGGTTAATTTGTGCGTAATTTCTTGCGCTGTAAATTTGCCCTCTATTGCCAACGGCTATCCCCGCTAAGCCTACTGTGTAAGAGTTAAAGTTTGTGCCTTCAAGCGTTGTAACACCACTAAGCACGCCAAAATTCTCACCTACAAAACCGCCAAAGTAAAAGTTTGGTCTGCCGCTTCCTAAAAGTTTTATGTCCCCAACAACTGTACTGTCTGTTATTGTGCCGTTGTTTGCTCTAGCAAAAACCCCTGCCATAAACCACGCACTTGTGTAAACTAGTGTGGTGCTTAACGCTTCGCCGTTTAGGGTGGCATCTACTATCACATCTGATTGGCTTATAAGCCCGGCGTTTTCGTTTACAACAAGCCCAAAGCCACAGTCGGCATTTATAACGCCACTTAGCGTGCGCGTGCCTTGTATAACAAAGTTTGCATTTTTTAAACTACCGCTTAGCCTATTAGCCAGCGCCGCCGAAGCACTTAGTGTTATAGTGTGTCCGTTTACATCTATGTTGGCAGACACTTCAGAAAATAAGTAACTAAAGTTAGTTCCACGCGAGTTTCTGGTTGGGGCTTTTTCGGTTAAATTTATATCCGTTTTTAAAACAAAGTGTCTGCTACCAGATGAGAGCGCCCTTTCAAACTGCGCTGTGTTATTAATAACGCGCGGATTGTTTTCCGTACCCAAGCCAATAGTGCCACCAATTATGCCAAGCAAAACAGAATTTAAAATAATTATGCCCACAAGCACAAAAGACGCAACAAACGCGAGCCTTCTTTTTTTAGCAACGCGCCTAGACGCTTTTAGCGGTATAAATAGTGCGCCGTTTTTCACTTCTATATCAAAGTCTTTAGAGTTGGCGATTTTTTCCATACGCTCTACAATGTGCTTGCTGTTTGGGTTATCTTTGCTTATGCCCATTTTGGTAACAACAGAATTTAAATGCTCTATATCATCTGTAAGCAGTAGTATTTCTGCTGGGCTGATATACTCGGCGTTTGTAAAAAACCTTATCGCCGTGTCTGCAACTTCTCTGAATTTTTTGTAGGCATCTATCGGCTCTTCTTGCCCGACAAAGTCGTTTACTCTTACAAGTGCTTCTTCAAACTTTTTGCCGATGCGGCGCGCTTTGTATAAATAAATTATGCTTAAAAGCGGAAACCTGCCAAATGCTAAATATGCGTACGACTTTTTCAGCGTAAGCAGCCTAGAAAACTCTGTAACATCGTCTTTAACAACGGCGTTAAAAACATCTTGTGGTGTGTGTTGATTGTTCATAATAATGTTAAATTTTAAATGCTAAATTTTAAATGATTTCACCGCTTACGCGGAAAAATTACTTTTTGGTTTTAACTCGCCTAGAGGCTGCCCACCTATCGAAAATCTCAAATAGTACTGCCTCGTTTACATCTTGGCTTTCTGTAATCTTTTTTAAAAAGTCGTTAGATACTGCGTATTGCTCTAAAAGTTTTGTAAGCGTAGTTTTTTCATCGCGCTGACTTTTTACTATTTCATCTAGCCCCGCCTTTATGCTGTCTACGCTAGACTTACTGTCTAAAAGCGTGCTTGCTACATCTTTATTTAAAAACTGGCTAACTTGCTTTATGTCTTGCCCGTAAGTGTTAAGCGCCTTTTCTAGCGCCTTAATGTCGTAAACGCGAGTTTTTTCTTCTAGCGCGCCATCTAGTCGGTTAATTTGGTTTTCTACTTTTTTATCGAGGTCTTTAATTGCGCCTAGGCGCTCTTCTACTTTTGAGAACTGCGCACTTAAATTTGCAACCTCGCCCGCATACTTATTAGCAGATGCCGAAAACTGCTCTACTCGGCTTGCCAAATCGTTTGCTTTGGATACTTGCGATGCCATCTGCTTAAAAATATCATCTAGTTTGCCTTTTAAATCACCCGAAAATGCCGCGTTTAAACTATTGATATTGCCTTGCATACTCTCGTATGTATCTAAAAATTCGTTAAGGTTTTTTTGTATGGGCGCTATTAAATCTCTGTAGCCTTTAAACTCTGTGATAAGTTGTCTTACTTCTTTTTCATTCATATATCTTTTGGTGACCGCCGCCACAATCCTCCGTGTATAATTAACCAACTAGCGTTTTTGCCTTGGTTGAGATTTGCATAGAATTTTGCTTGTATTTTTGTAAGTCTGCTTTTACAATATCTATTATCAGCCCCGCAACTTCTGGGTTGTCGCTCATATCTACAAATAAGTCTAACACATCTATGCCTGAGGCCACCCCCTCGCCCATTAATAATTCTACAAGGGATATAAGTTGCTCTTCTTTTGCTAGCACAAATTGCGCGCGCGCGTCTTCGTAAAGGCTGTGGTTAGATGAAGCCGCCTTTATAAACTCTATGCCCGCCGCTTTGTGTTGACCTTTAACCACATAGTTTTTGTGTATATCTATGCGGGCTTTTGCCGCGAATTTCTCTGGGCTGGACAGTATTCTGTCTGCTGTGTGGTGGGCATTGTCGTATTGCCCTAGTAGTATAAACTCTCTTACGCGCTCTATCAATTCTTCTTGCTCGGCTTCTAGTTTGTCGGACGAGAATAGTATGCTTGAGATTGCATCATCTACGCTTTTGCTTTCAAAATTGTTTTGTAAAAAGTCTGAGAAAATGCCTATTTTTTCGCTTTCTAAAACGTAAAGGGCTGTTTTTGCGCGAGATAGCCCAACGTAAAACAAATTAAAATAGTATCTGTAGATGTTGTTTTCATCTGATATTTTTTTGTTAACCTTTGCGCGCTCTAGCGCTCGCCACTTGGGCGCGTTTGCTGATAATAAATCTAGCAAAATAATGCACTCACGCTCTAGCCCTTTAATTTCTGAGACTGTTAAAATCTCTTGCTTTTTAAGCCTCTCACGTAGGGCAATCTTACGCTCGTTATCTGCAACAACAATGGTGTAGTTGTTAAAGGCGCGAGAGCCAAGCGTGTCTAAAAACTTTTGCCCTTCGGCTTTAGAATTAAGCAAAACCGCATCGTGCATTACGCTTCCGTCTTCAACCGCTTTTGTTTTTACAACAAAGTTATGCACGCCAAAGGTTTGCTCGTTAAGCCGACCTAAGTGGGTTAGAATTGTTGCTATGCCTTTAGAATTTCTGTAACTGCTAGATAACTCTTTTGTGAGAGATACATCTCTCTCGTGCAGAAGTTTTTTAAGGTGCGCGAAAGAGAAAAACGAAGCGTTTATCATTTGTAGGGCATCGCCCACGCAAAACATCTTTAAAGCAATCTCAGAAAACAACTCTAGGTTTATTCTGGTAAAATCTTGCACTTCATCTAAAACAACTAGAGAATATTTTTGTAGTGGTTGTGTGTTGGTTTGTGTTAGTGACTGCGTTTGTGAATGTAGTTGCCCTTGCCCTTGCATTGTTACAGGGTTGCTTTTTATATGCTCTAGCAGTTGTCTAGACATTAAGTTGTTGTTAGTTAGGTTGTTGGTTTTTAAAAAGCCCGCGTATTCTAAATAGGTTAAGTAAATATCGTTTGCTTCATCTTTAGAAAAAGAGTTTGCCCTAAGCGCCACATAGTCTGCTTTAGATAAATCGTTTTTTGAATAGCCCGTTATAAGTCCGTAAATTTCTTTATAAATTACTTCTGGCGAGATGTGTTGCATTTTTGCAAGGCGCGTTTTTAACTGGTGGTTTTTTATGCCTTTTAAAAAAACTTCTTTAAAGTGCTTTTCATCTGCTAGATGTGGTTGAGCCGAGTTAATGGTGGGTGCGCTTGTGTCACTCTCACCTTGCACGCTATTTACACTATGGTATAGGTCTTGTATAAGCGCGTAGTCTACTTTGTTTTCTAAATAGTCTGAGACTTTTTGCAGTAGCGCTTCTAGGCTTCCGCCACCAAATAAGTATACGCCTAGTTTTTTCTCTGCTGCCCTTACCTTATCGCTGTCTGCAAAAACTGCTCTGCCGCTTTTTATATCTTGCAACAACTTTTTTATGTTTGCCGAATACTCTAGCACTTTTTGCTTTGTATCCAGCAAAAGCCCCCTAGAGAAAGTAGAGTACAATACGCGCCCTGCGTATCCGCGCGCGGCAGAGTAAACAATTTTGTCTATACAAATGTTTGTTTTGCCACTTCCTGCAACCCCTTGTACTATTACGTTTGCATCCTCTATTTTTGCAATCTCTGCTTGCTGTTCGTTCAAAAACGGATAGTAAACAAAGTCTTGCCCTATAACTCTGTACAGTTTTAAAAAGCAACTTTTGTCGCCTTCAAACTCTACTTGCTCTAGCGTTATGTCAAATTTGCCTTGTCCAGAAGCGGTTTGTCCAGAAGTGCCTTGTCCAGAATTTGCCCCCGCCGTAGTTTTGCTTAAAAATTCTGCAAAGCGCCTGTCCCCGCGCCTAATAAAATCTTCCCTTGCTTTTAAGTCGTAAAATATGATGTTTGCTTTTGCTTCCTTAGTGTCTGCTTCTTTTTCTATTTTAAGGTAAAAACCACAATCTAGTATGCTTGCTTTGTAAAACTGCTGTCTGCTTTTGTCTGCGCTAGCAACTAAACTTTTGTCTAGTATTACGCTTTCTGCAACTTTGCTTATTAATAAATCTGTACCAACAAAATTTCTTGCGGCGAATATAAAACTAGCCGTTTTTAAAATTCCGACTTTTGATGATAATACTACTCTGTTTATATCTACTTGCAAAGTTTTCATATTTTTCGTGTAACCCACTTTTAGCAAAGCCAACCACAAATCTGTTATCTACTTAACAGCATCTGTATTGTTTGTTTTTAAATTTTGGCTTTGGCTATAAGTTTGGCTTGTTGCTTTTCTGTCTCATTAGTTTTTTCAGCCTCTTTTTTGTAAAATTCTATAACCCTTGTCTTTAAAAGTTTTATTGCTTGCTCTTTATTTTTTAGTTGGCTTTTATGTGCCTCTACCCTTACGGCTATGCTTGTTGGCAAATGCACAGCCCTAACGGCAGTCTCAACCTTGTTAACATTTTGCCCGCCACTTCCGCTTGCTCTGAATGTTTCTATTTTTATGTCTTTGTCACTAATCTCTGCCACCGAACTAGCCCTTGGTAAAACATAATTGTAAACCAAAACTTCTGCTCTCTCACTTTTTCCACCTGTACCACTTTTTCCACCCGTGCCACTTGTGCCACCTGAGCCTGTGGCACTTGCGCTTTCTACTAAATTTATGCCACATCTCTCAAGCCAAAGTTTGCTAGCACCCCTACCCTTTATAACTAGCCTAAACTTGTCTTTAAAAACTTCAAAACCACTAGAGGTCGCTTCTTTCGCAAAACTCTCTAACAAAGCCTTATTAGAAGTTTCTACAGCAACAACATTATCCGCGCTGTCTTTTAATATAAATTGCTGATAAGCGCTTTTAAAAATTTGAAGCGCGTCGCCGTCTCTCTCTTGCAAAAGCAAATTTGCACTAAGTGCCAAGTCCGCCAAACTATTATATTCTGCTACAAGGCTTTGCAAAAATGCAGCATCTGCCACAACTTCGGGCGCATACATCAACTCTTCAAGTTCTGCATACCGAACCAAATATTTTTCTGCCAAACCACAGGCTTTTAACATATCCATAATACTATATTTATTATACCACAAAATGCCACAAAATTACAATAGGTTTGATATTTCTACAAGTTTTGCAACTGAGATTGCCTCGCCCCTTATGTTTGTTGGTAGGTTAACTTTTTGTAAAGTGGCTTCTATGTGTTCTCTTTTTAGGTCTAACTCTTTTATGATATTGTTTGCAAAGGTTTTTCTGCGCATTGCAAAACTTGCGCGCTGGAGTTTAAAAAATGTTTCTTTGGCTTTTGCCGATACAAAGTTAAATTTGTTTTTGTTAATATCTATTCTGACAACCGCGCTGTCTACATTAGGCACGGGATAAAAGTTTTTGCGGCTAACTTGTCGCGTAATTTTAGCCTCGCTCTCTACCGCAAGCCTTGCCGAAATGCTTCCGTAAATTTTACTACCCTCTACTGCTACAAGACGTTCTGCCACTTCTTTTTGCACCATAATAGTAAGGCTTGTAAGGGGCATCTCACTTTCCAAAAAATACATTATAATTGGCGTTGTAATATAATAGGGCAAATTTGCAACAACCTTAAAGGGCGCGCCGTTAAACCTATTTGCTATTTCTGTGTGTGGGGCTTTTAAAATATCTTTATATACTACTTCAACATTTGTTATGCCTGATAGAGTATTATCAATTATGGGCTTGAGAGAGATATCTATCTCATAAGCCACAACCTTTTTTGCCGCACTTGCAAGGGCTTTCGTTAGCCCCGCTTCACCAACGCCAATCTCTAAAACATAGTCTGCACTACTAACACCTGCATCTGCAACAATTGCGTTAAGCAAATTAATATCCCTAATAAAATTTTGCCCAAATCTCTTTTTATGTTTAAAACTCATAACTTTTAATGTTGAATGTTAAATTTTAAATGTTAAATTATTGTAGCCATTAAATGCCACTACTTTTGAACAGGCTGCATTTTGCACCTATAAGCAATTTGCAACATAGCCTTGCCCGCGCTAGCGGTGAAACAATTTAAAATTTAACATTTAAAATTTAAAATTTACATACTGCCCCTTAGTCTAAAATTTGCACCTATGTCTTTTGCCGCTAGGCGGCATAAATCTATTTCATCTTTTGTTAAAACATCGCCCACAACGCTTAGTGTTAGATAAACCAAGCGCCTTTTGCAAAGGTATATAAACTTTAGCACTTCATCAAATGCGTTTTCTACTTGTATTATCTCACCCTTCCAATTTGTGTATTTTAGTTTCTCATAATCAGGCTTGCTTACTTCGTTGTAGCGTGCGGCGTTTGGTGCATTTAAAGATACATTTATATGCTTTATAACTTCCGCAATTTTGTCGGTAGTGTCAAAGCCGTGTATAACATTAGCAAGCCCGTTAGTGTTAAGGCGCACCCTAACCTTGCCCATTAAAAACTTTGCAACTTCTAACATCACATCTAAGTTATATGTAGGTTCGCCATATCCACAAAAAACAACTTCCCGAGCCTTTTTAAAGTTGTGACTTTTAAGTTGTTTAATAACATCTTTTGCGCTAGGCTCTGCGCCACTTCTCAAAAACAAATTATACTCGCCAAAATTTCCACCGCGCCTTACACAAAAAATGCAGTCGTTAGTGCATCTGTTAGTTAAATTTATATACAGCGCATCGCCATATTTGTATACATATGTATCTGTCATATCTCTCCTTATTTATTTTGCAGTTCGCTAGGCGAAGCATATAAAAATTTTGACCTTTGGATTGCCGTTAGGCAAACAACCGGCAAAATTTTTATATCTTTCGCAGACCAAACAGCCTGCAAGCGTTGCTTGTTGTTAAATTAGCAATACATTCAAAAGACAATCCCTTTACTTCGGCTATTTTTTCTGCCACATACTTTACGTAAGACGGGTAATTAAGTTTACCCCTATGCGCTTGCGGGGTTAGGTATGGGCAATCTGTTTCTATAAGTAATCTGTCGCGCGGTACAGCCAAAATAACATCTTCTTTTTTATAATTCGGGTAAGTGACCGGACCCGCAAAAGAAATATAAAAACCTAAGTCTAGATATTTTTTAGCGTCCTCTTTAGAGCCACTATAGCAATGCATAACGCCAACTTCGGCTCTGCCCGCTAGATAATTTTTGTTGGCTTTTAGTATATCTAGCGTGTCTTTTGCCGCGTCTCTTGTATGCACAATAAGCGGAAGCCCAAGGGTATACGCTAAAAAAATTTGCTCTTCAAAAACTTTTTGTTGAGTTGCGCGCGGTGAAAAATCGTAGTAATAATCTAGCCCACACTCGCCAATTGCGACTATGCGCCTTTCAAAATTTGCCAATTTACTACCACTTTTTGCACTATCCGCGTCACTATTTTTGCTGTCTGTTTTGGCACTTAAACTAAGTAAATCACTCTCTACCATCTCTTTTAAAGCCTTTAAATAGTCTTTAGACACGTCTTTACTATAATGCGGGTGTATGCCCACAGTTGCAAACACCTTGCTGTAAGTATTAGCCAAAAGTAAACTCTCACGCGAGTTTTGCTCTGTTGTGCCAACATTTATAATGGCTTGTAAACTTATCTCAGCAACAATTTCGTCTAAACTATTGCCATCTTGAGTGTATCTTTTGTCGTTTAAATGCGCGTGTGTATCTATTAGCATATGTTGCTCCTGCCATTGTTTTTGTAAAAGTTTTTGCATACGTTTTGTATACGTTTTTGCAAAAACGGGGTCGTAGACTTTATTGCTACTTTATTCTTGCGAATAGTGTATCACCCTCTAAGGTGGCTATTCCTACTGGCAACAAGCCGTATTTTGCCGAGCCAAAAGTCTTTAAATTGTCAGGTAGGTTATCGAACCTAGCAAAAATTTTGTCTGCTGTTTGTGGCAAAAAGGCTTGCAACAAAACGCCCACAACCCTTATGCACTCTAACACATTATACAAAACCACAGACAGCCTGCCTTTTGTTTTTTGGTCTTTTGCTAAAACCCACGGCTTATTATCATCTATATATTTTGCTGCCTTATCCCCCAGTTGTGTAATCTCAGACACCGCTTTGTCTATCTCCATTGCGCTTAGCCTAGTCTCAACTGCCCCTAAAAGCCCGTTAATCTCTTTAATAAATGCTTTGTCTGCCGCCTTTTCTTTCTCTAGTTTTTCTACCTTGCCGCCAAAATATTGTTTAGCCATAGCAAATGTTCTGCTTACTAAGTTGCCTAGATTGTTTGCTAGGTCTGTGTTAATTCGCTTTATCAGCCTCTCTTCCGTATACGCGCCGTCACTTCCAAAAGTATATTCTGCTAGCAAAAAGTGTCTCACAGCGTCTACACCATACTGCCCAATTAAATAGTCGGGGCAAGCAACATTGCCCTTAGATTTAGACATCTTATCGTCCCCCATTAAAAGCCAGCCGTGACCAAATACCCTTTTTGGAAGTGGCAAATCTAGCGCCATAAGCATTGCAGGCCATATAATCGCGTGAAACCTTACAATTTCTTTTGCAACCATATGTACAACTTCGCCCGACCAAAATCTTTTCAAGTTTGTAAAATCTTTGCTTGCCGTTGCACTTGCTGCATTATCGCTTGCTGAATTATCTCTTTGTACACCTACTGAATTATCACCTGCACCCGCTTCACACTCAAAATAACCTAGGGCTGTCATATAATTAAACAGCGCGTCTATCCATACATATATGGTCTGCTCTTTATCAAACGGCACTCTAATGCCCCACTCTAAGCCCGCACGGCTAACACAAAGGTCTCTCAAATCTTCCGTTTCTGCCTTTAGATAATTACCCACCATCTCTTTTTGGCGCGTCATCGGCTGTAAAAATTCTGGTCGCGCCTTATACAAATCTAACAGCCTTTCTTTATACTTAGACAACCTAAAAAAATACGCCTCTTCCGACTTTTCGCTTAACTCTCTTTTGCAGTCCGGACAAACCTTGTTCTCTGCTTGTCGCTCTGTCCAATAACTCTCACACGGCACGCAGTAAAGCCCCTCGTACTTATCTTTATAAATCTCGCCCCTATCAAACAACTTTGTAAAAATATACTCTACTTGCCTTTTATGAGCCTTATCTGTCGTGCGCCAAAAAATGTCGTTACTTATATTAAGCCTTGTAAATAATTCACTAAGACCCTTAGCCCTTTTATCAACAAGGTCTTTAGGCGTAACACCTTCCGCCTTTGCAACAGTTTCTATTTTCAAGCCGTGTTCATCAGTACCCGTTAAAAAAAATACATCGCGCCCCTTAAGCCTATAAAACCTAGCAAGCGCATCGCAATTAACCGTTGTATAACAATGCCCTATGTGCCAGTCTCCAGAAGGATAGTAAATTGGCGTTGTAATATAAAATTTATTTGTCATAAAAACTCCTATTCTTTAATTATATCTTATTTCAGCATATAACACAAGCATTTTTCATAATTTATACTAATTTGCTTTTTAGTTGTCCACAGATTTCGGATAGATTTTTGAGGGTAAAGTTGACTGATGAGGCTTAAAGCGTACTAGATGTACGCTAACAGCCGAAGATGGCAACCTTTACACCAAAAAGATGACGAAAGATGGGACAAGCTTAAAACAAATTAGTATTGGTAAAGACAAGCTATGAACAGAATTTGGCCATTTATGGTATTAATCGCTTGTGTGCTGCTTATTATATCCCGCCCACAAGATATAACATCTACTATGCTTGCTGCGTCTACAAACGCAGTTACTTTATCTATACGCCTTGTTGCCATTTACGCTGTGTGGATGGGCATACTAAATATTTTAGATGCCGTAGGCTTTAGCAAAATTCTAGCCAAAGCCCTAAGCCCGCTGATAAGGCTTATTTTTGGCAACATTCCAGAAGACGCAAAAAATTATATATCCCTAAATTTTTCTGCTAATATGCTAGGGCTTGGCGGTGCAGCAACGCCTATGGGCATAAAAGCGGTAGAGAGTTTAGACAAGCACAGAGGCAACACGCCAAAAATCTACGCAACTCAGGCTATGATAATGCTAGTTGTTATAAATGCCGCAAGCATACAAATTATCCCCACAACAGTAATCTCACTTCGCGAGACTGCCGGCTCAGAAAACGCAACGGCAATTGTTCTGCCCGCAATTATCGCAAACTTTACATCTACCTTTCTAGCAATTATACTTGTGAAAATTTTAGGCACTTTTATTGCTAGAGAGAAAAACTTTGTTGCTGTAAGTACAAGCGAGTAGAATTTATCTCGAAAGCCCTTATGCTTTTCAATAATTTGTAATTTGTAATTTGTAATTTGTAAAATATGAACATCGGTAATTTTATCTTACCCGCGCTGCTTATAGCAATTTTTGTAGCAGCGCTTATAAAAAAAGTGCCTGCATTCGATAAGTTTACAGAGGGCGCAAAAAAATCTCTTGTTGTTATATTTAACATCTTTCCTTTTTTAGTTGCCGTGTTTATCTCTATAGAATTATTTAACAAATCGGGCGCAACAGATGCGCTAGTGTCCGCAATCTCGCCCGTATTTAATATAATAGGCATACCATCGTCGCTTGTAAAACTTATACTTGTAAAGCCCTTTTCGGCTTCCGCATCTATGGTTGTTTTGGATGAAATTTTCACAACCTACGGACCAGACAGTTTTATGGGGGTTGCCGCATCTATTAT
>WQRI01000020.1 GCA_009786825.1 Bacillota bacterium | reverse complement strand
ATATCGTGCGGTTGTGAGGGCGCTAGTGGCGAGTTTACGATTATGCTTATAAACGCAAACGGCAACTTACTAAACACAATTTCTCTTTCTGAGACAGACTTCGCATACGGCATACTATACCTAAACTTAGACAAGTTTGCATTCACTTCAAACTATCAATTCTTAGGCTGGGTACTTCTAAACTACCTACAGCCACTAGAATACATCACAACAGAAATGTTCAACGAGGGCGTACTTATCCTTTTTGCTAAAGTACTAATGCCAGACGACGAAGACACGGGCAACAACGCCGCGTGGATGATAGCAGGCGTAAGCGGTATCCTAGGTCTAGGCTGCACCGGCGCATACGTAGCACAAAGATTTAGACGTAGACCAACGCTTGATATATAAAATTTTTGCCGGTTGTTTGCCTACGGCAATCCAAAGGTCAAAAATTTTATATATCGGCGCGCCAACGTCTCACCACAATTTAGAACTCTTATGGGACTTTGGGGATTTGCTTTAAGGTAAATTAATGGGCGATTATAACGGCCTTTGAATGCGGGATAGTGGTTGTGGCTTTAACAAAGTGAAGTTCAGGTTTTAAAAGCCTTTCGGCGCTTTGGGCTTGGTTAGCCGATTCGTATAGAGCAAAAACGCTACTACCGCTTCCAGACATCTCTATTATTTGCGGGTTTGTAAGCTGTGAGATAGTTTGCTTGTAAGTTAAAATTTCGCTGTTAAGGGAAATGGCCGCGCTTGTTAAATCGTTACGAACTAGGGGGGAGACTTTTTGTAAGTCTCCCTTTTGCAATGCTTCAAGCAGTTTTTGGTTGTGAGTTGGTTTTGCCTTTGTGGTTATTTTTGGGGTTGCTTTAGGTGTTACGCCTTGCGAGACAAGTTTATAATACTGTGCAAAACAATCGGCAGTTACAACATAGCCCTTAGGTTTTGCTATAACAATATTTAAGGGTTTAAAAGAATTTGAGTTTTCGGTGGGCGCAACAAATTCTAAAAAATCGCCCTTGCCACTTAGTTTTGCTATACCGCCGTATAACTGAAAAGGCACATCGCTTCCGATAGATGCGGCTAGGCTTAGAATATCTTTGTTAAATAAATCGTTACTAAAAATGGTTTGGCTAGGCACACTTTGCGCTACGTTATCAGACACACTTTTTGCTACATCGTTAGACACACTTCGTTTTACATTAGACACATCATTAAATAGGTTAATATCAAACAACTTGCACATACCAATAATAATAGCGGCAGCCACAGCGGAAGAGCCACCAAGCCCGGCACCAAGCGGAATGCCTTTTTTCACTTTTATACTCACGTAAGGCAAACCAAACTTGCTAGTAAATGCGTCTGCAGTTTTTTGCGCGGCGGGCGGTATAATATTATAAGCAGAAGTGGCGCACAAACTTATAGTGTTGCCACTATTTGCAGATTGTGATTGTGGCGCGCTAGAGTATTTGTTGTTATGCGCTTGTTGTGGCAGACCGGCAGAATTGTCGTGGCTTACAATGGGCGCAATTGTTACGCTATCGTAAAGCGCAATACTTGTTAGTATACTGCAAAGGTCGCTATAGCCGTCTGTCCGCTTGCCTTTTACAATTAAACTTAAGTTTACTTTTGCGGCAACGCTTACAGTAATACTGTTTTTGCGGGGCAGTAAACACCCACAAGAATTTTGTTGTAAAAAATTACTCATACACAAATATTATATCACAAGTGCGCGTATAAAGGGTAACAATTTTGTCAACAATTTTTAGTATGAATAAGTATAATCAAAATCAATCAAGGCACAATCAAACAGAGCAAACAGATTTCAAAAAAGCATTATCGTACGGGCTAGTAGCACTAATATTAGGCGCTATAGTTTTTTTAGCGTTCAGCGGTGGTATAAACGCGGGCGTGCGGGCTAGCCACACAGAATACTTGCGCATACATATAAGGGCAAACTCTAACAGCGCGCCAGACCAAGCCGTTAAATACGAAGTGAGAGACAGGGTGTCAGACTTTCTAACCCCAAGGCTTGTAGAGGCAGTAACCAAACAGCGCGCAATGTATGTTGTAAAAGACGCTCTGCCACAAATAAAAAGCCTAGTAAACAGACACCTAGCCCAAAGGGGCTTTGTTTACACAGCCACCGCAAGCATTAAAAACGCCTACTTCCCAACGCGCAACTATCTAGACTTCGTACTGCGTGCAGGCTACTACGACGCCCTAATTATAATACTAGGCAACGGACAAGGCGACAACTGGTGGTGCGTAGTATACCCACCCCTATGCTTCATAGGCTCAGACAACGGCACAAACAACATAAGATACAGAAGCTTCCTACTAGACATAATAAACGACTTCCGCCGCCGCTCGTAGGGGCGCTCGTAGTTTTAAATTTTTGTCTGAGTGCCTCCGCAGTTTTCAGGTAGTGTTTGACTTAAGGCTTGCGGGCGTAGTCACAAGGTCAAAAATTTAATACATACTCGCGCGACTTCTCACCACAACCTAGAACTTTTATAGCGATTTGCTTGGCGCAAATTTTGTAGGGGTATGTGAAAAACGTAAAAGTCTATGTAATACAAACAGTCAAAAATTGACTTTTTTGAAAAATATGTTGAAAAATGCTTGACATATTTTTTAAAATGCTGTATAATATTATTATGATAAACGTGATAGACTTAGGAGTGGCAAGCAAGCAAGCAAGCAAGCAAGCAAGCAAGCAAGCAAGCAAGCAAGCAAGCAAGCAAGCATACTATATTCTATGTTTATTGCTAGTTAATTTTTTACTAGCGGCAAGTTTATCTGTGTCAAAATTTAATATAAACAATTTTTAAAGGTACACTTTTTGTGTGCCTTTTTTGCGTTTCTCACAAAAACTTTGGCTGTATGTAAAATATTGTAATTAGATATTTATATTTGGCGCAAATAGTTAGGTTTCGTTTGCAACCTATGATGTGCTGAATTTAAATATAAAATACTAATTTGGTTTTTAAATTGTCGCAAGACTTAAAAACAAGTTAGTAGAAAAAAACAAAAAACAAAAAAATAAAACAAATTTATTTGAGGAGGGAATCTAAATGACTAAAAGATTATTTAGAATCTTACTTGTGCTTTCACTAGCAACTATGATGGCATTCGTATTAGTGGCGTGTGGCAATGGCAATGGTGATGATAATGGCTATGATAACGGCGATATAACTACACCAGTAGTGCCAACCGGCGTTACACTAAGTGTGCCAGCAGGTGGAGCGCAACTTGGCGGAACTGGGGCAAATCGCACAGTTACGCTAACAGTAGGTGGTACACTAGCAGTAACTGCAGCAGTAGCACCAACAACCGCAGAACAAACAATTACTTGGGAAGCGGCTAACAACGCTCACATATCCAGAACAGTAACGGGCTTAGTAGCAACGATTACTGCAGTAAGTGTGGGCGAATCTACTATCAGAGCGGTAGTAACAGGCTCAGACCCTGTTATTGCAACTACGCTAACTGTAACAGTACAAGCGGCAACGCCACCACCAGAGCCTACAGTAGTAGCGCAAAGGGCAGGTGCGCCAAACAGCGTACAAGGTATCTCAGCAGCGCCGGGCTTCTATATTATTTACAACACAACAACGGGCGAGATTTTAGACTTAGAGTTTGCTGTTGGTGTAGAAGGTCCTGTTGTGACGGGTGGTACGTGGATAACTGCTTGGAATCTTGCAAAAGTAACTTTAGCAGAAGCATTAGTAGGCGAAAACCTTAATGCTGTTGCAGATTTACTAGCAGAGTTTACAGTAACATCAAACGGAAGTGCAGATATAGGGCTATTCTACGGGGCAAATTCTTTAGCAAGCATAGCCTTTCATAATACTGCACAAAGCAGGTGGGAAGTTAGAGGCGATATAACCGCTACTACTCGCGTAACAGGTACAGCAGTAAACGCGCTTTGGGGTTTATCTGCGTGGGCAACACAACAAGGCTTCGGAACGCCTTCAGACGACCCAAGAGTAATACTAGTTGCACAACTTTTAGCAGAAATTGAAAGAACTCAAGAGAACCAAGGTATACTATCTACGTTTGCAGATGCTGGCTCGTGGGCTAACTTAGTAAGCGCGTGGGAAGCGGCAAATGCACTAGTTGTAATGGGCATAGTTCCAGCCCCTGCAGCGCACGCGACAGTTCTTTTACTAGAGGCTGCTATTCTAGCGGTTACAAACGCATACGATGCACTAGTACCAGCAGACTTTTTCCATCACTTCCCGGGTCACCCTAATGCATTACTAGAGCCACAAGTTAGAGATGCAGTACAAGCAATGGTAGCACTTTTACCAATTAATATGACAGGTTCTAGACATTGGACACCAGCAGAGTACGCGGCAGTAAACCTAGCAATTGAAAGGTGGGAAGGTTTAAGCACAGCACAACAGCAAAGAATATTCTCGCCAAATGAGTCGGCTGCTAGTTTTATAAACCCAAGCGTAGCAACAATCAACTTTGTAGCGCAAACTGTTTATATGGCTAAGCACGGCTTATTCTTACGCGAGTTTGGTTCGCCAAACAACGCATATGGCAATCACAGAGTTTTCAGAAGGCAATCTACGTGGGTGCCGGGCGGCTCTATGAACCCGGGCAGACACTTCGTTTACGTTGCGTTTGAGTATACGCCAAACTCTGACAGAAATGTGGCGGGGGTAATTGGTGATATGGTTGCAATATCTTTCGACGCGCGTAGTTTAATTTTCCAAGGTAGCGGAAACGCAAACAACTTCTGGGCTTCTATGCCAACAACGGCTAGAAACATTTTAGTAGGTAGCAACAACCACGGGGTTTACTTAATAGGCGACCACTCGGCAAGCGTACCTATGGCTGATAGAAGTTTCTTACATACTGTTGCGGGCGTTCACTTATTTATCGAGCAGTTACTAGAGTTAGACATTGCAGATATAATTAATATGTCAGAACTAACGGGCGCAGGAACAAGACCAGTAGGTGCAGACAACTTACGTTATGCTTTCTACGATTTAGGTCTACAGCCAATAAATGGTGCTTTCTACGCGTCTGCTGCTTTCTTTAACGGATTTATCGCGGCAGTTATCGCATCTAGAGATGAAGTAGATGTTCACCGCGCAAGACTAGCAGCGCTTGTTTCAGAAGTTTGGAACATAACGGACGGGGTATGGACTAATGCACACGTGCAAGAAAACTACACAACTGCTTCGTGGGCTGCTTTCAACACGGCAGTAAACGGAACAAATGCAGCAGTTGCTAGAGTAACTCAAGCAGCGCGCCCTACACTTGCTCAGATAAACACAGCAAGAACAAACCTAATCAACGCAAGAAATGCACTTGTAACAAACCTATCTGTTTTGCAAGGTCAGGTTGTTACGGCAAACAATGTGTTTATACTTGTGTATGTAGATAATGCAGATATGGACACTTTCTTAACGGCAATTGAATCTGCACAAGCAGTAATTAACAACGCGGGCAGAACACAACAGCAAATAGCAGATGCAGGCGCAGCACTTACTGCAGCAAGATTAGCATTAACGCCAGTAGCGGAAGGAGACAGAATTTTAGTACCTACTGGAACTGCGGCACAGCAAGCGGCAACAAACAGAGCAAGGGCAGAACTTATGGAGAGAAATGCAGACGGCTCGTTTGTGTGGGAAGATGTTATTGCTACTATGCGCCTTATACAAGCGATTGACGCAACTACTCCAACAAGAGTGGCTGTAGATGCAGCGCTTGATGCGTGGAACGACCTGTCGTTTGACGAGCAAGCAAGAATACTATCTGCAGATGGCGCTACAAGAGGTACGGCTAGTATGGCGACGGCAAACTTCGTTTTAAGAATGTTTATAGCAGACTTCGAGTTAACAGTTGCAGCGTACGAAGCAGATCCTAATTTTGAGATTTCAGAGGGCAGAGCAACTTATAACGTGAGTGGTCAAGGCGGAAGGGGCGAGATAGTTATAATTGTAGATGTGTCGGTAGTAGACACTTACACGCTTCATAACATTTTGTGGAATCCAGCAACTTTATTAGGGGCAACTGCAACTTATGCAGACGCTTTCTTAGCACTTCCGCAAAACATAAGAGCGTGGCTATTAGGTGCGACTTACCAGTACAGGTGGTGTAACGACACTAACCAAAGTGTAGTTGTTGGTCCTTTCCCAGAAAACGTTAACAGAGTTGCGGGCATACAAGCATTTATAGAAGAGTTACTAGCAATGAACTTAACGCTATCAGACATTGCTGACTTAGGTCAATTCAGCCCAATATTTGAGCGCGACGCGGACGGACAACTAATTTACTACAGAATGGTTCCAGTATTAGATGCAGATGGAAACCAAGTATACGCAAGGCTATTTGGTCCTAGGCGTGCTTTAGATATTAATGGCGACCAAGTGTACACAACAGAGTACATAAGAGATGCTGATGGTAACGTAACAGGGTATAATGTTGTTCCACTTTACCTACAAAACCAGCCTGTATTAGACGAATACGGTAATCACAAATTCAAACTAGACGACGACGGCAACAGAATTCCACTTTACTCTAGAATTCACCCAAGCCCAGAGCAATTAATCTACGAACAGTTAGGTATTAGGTTAATGCAAGGTTTGTCTATTCCATCTATAATGGTTCTTAATGGCTTAATAGCGGCAGCGGAAGTTTTTTTTTACAACTAGTATTTAACGGGCATAATAATGCCCGTGCTAACGAAAATGTAGAAAGAGCCATAATTGCTATGCAAATGGCAAGTGATAGAAGAATAGCGGGAGACTTACTTATCGAGAGAACACTAGAAGCAAGAAGGCTATTAAACGAGTTATCTGAGATAGAGAGAATGCTTCTAGTTTCTACCGATGGTACTACTGCTTGGCCGGGCTTATCTACATTAAACTTTTACTTAGAATTCTTACAATTAGAGCACCTTGTTTTTATGCAAAGGTTTGATGGCGTGGGTGACTATGTTGTTCACGCCGGACGCTCTAGTTGGTATAATGCTATGGCTGGAAACGGCTACGTATATGTAGCATTTAATAGGTATACAAACCAAATCGTAGGTATATCAGTTTTTTCTAGCACTTTAATAGGTGCATCTAGTAGCCACTTTGTTAGAACGACGGGTGCTTACGTAAATATGACTACAAGCTTTACTGTAGGTGCTGCTACTGCAATGCCTGGCACATTTCATAATGTGCAACAGATGAAGCAATTGCTTAAGCAATTTAGTGTTTGGGAACTTTTAGTCTTAACAGAAATTCCGCATAGCGCCACTTGGCCTCCTGTTGCAGAATTTACCGCTAGGGGACTATTGCCAATTTCTATGGTAACCGGCGCAGTTGTAACTTATGGGGCAATGGTTTTTAACGGCTTTTTAGATGCAGTTATACAGCATTTAGGCGGGGCGGAAGGTTTTAGGCTAATGCTTCAACCACTAGTAGACGAGGCACTAACGCTTAATCAAGCAAACTATCACGAAACATCGTGGGCGCGCTTGCAAGCACATTTAAGTACTGCACAGACACTACTTGCTGACTCAGACCCAACAGTACTAGCAATGAGAACGGCGCTTATGAACTTGCAAAACGCACTAAACAGTATGGCGCCAAGCGATATACAAAATATGCCGGGTGGCTATCCGGGTTCTACGGAAAGCCTACAAGACTGGCAAATTACTCAGACAATTATGGCAATCCTAGCGGTTGCAAATATACAAAGTCCGTCCGATGTTACACCTGCTGGAATAGAGGCGGTTGCATTTGCAAGGGCGCTATTTCAGGGTCTGACATATATACAGCAAAACAGACTAATTGCAGACCCAAACACACCTCCAGCAACTAACTTAGCAGCGGGCGGAAGCCCATCTTACGACACGTTAGATTTTATTGCATTACTTTTACGTGCAGAGCATAGTGTGTTTATGCACAGGTTTGATAGCGTAGGTAGGTATGTGGTTTACAGAGGCACGTCAACGCTAAGACCAACCTTAATGACCGATGGCGCTGGTTATGTGTATGTTGCGTTTAATAGAGACACGAGTGAGATTGTGGGTATTTCTATAAACTCACACTACTTATTCGGACAAAGCCCAAACAGAGCAGAGTGGATAGGCGCTTTAGGGTCGGCAAGGGCATTCTTTTTAGCATTTAACGCGACAAATGCTGCCCCTACTAACGTTAACTATGCAAACGGTGGAATATTTCCGTTTATGCAACTGTTTATCGGACAAAACGTAGGGCAACTAATTTTAAGAGACCAACTAGCCCTTAACACAACTGCTGCAAATTTCAGAGCAGCAGCACCGGGGATTGTGCCTATAAATGGCGCACTAATAACATCAGTTGCATTTTACAATGGATTTTTAAATGCAGTAGTAGAATTTTTCGGACAAACTGAAACTGCAAGAGAGCGTTTAAATGCTACGTTCACTTCTATACAGCAAGCAAGTTATCAACAAAGCGATTTTACTGTAGGCACGTGGGCAGAGTTTGCAAGTGCTGTAGAAGTGGCAAGGGGTGTGTTGGCTAATTCGACTGCTTCTTTAGCACAATTAAACGAAGCAAGGGCAAATCTTATCTTAGCGCACGAGGCGCTTGAGAATTGGATATTCGATTACTGGCCGGGTCAGGTAGGAACGGCAGCGGCAGCAATTATTTTTGCAGCAGCAAACGCGCCGGCGCTATCGGCTATTCACGCAATTATAGCAGTACACAGACTAGACCTAACGCGTCCGCTAACAACCGCAGAGATGAACATAGTAAGAAACGCAAGAACAACGTTTGAGGCGCTAACCAGACCGCAACAGATAAGGGTGTTATCCTCAACTGCAGTAGCAACAGGAGCACCAAACCAAGCGATTGCAGACTTTATGGGGGTATTACTTAAGGCAGAACACATAGTGTTTATGCAACGCTTTAACAACGTGAGTGGCTTTGAGGTGGTGAGAGGAATCTCAGATACTACCCCGGGCGCAAACAGCGGTGCAAACTATGTTTACGTGGCAATCAACACAAACACTCGCACTATAGAAGCAGTTTCTGTAAGGCACAACTACTTGTTTAACCCAACTGCACCAAATGCAGAGTATTGGGCTAGAAACGCAGTAGAACTACAGCGTTGGTTTGCGGCGGGTGTTGCTAATCCACCTGTAGCACTTCAAGTTAGAAGTATGCACATATTTATGGAGCAGTTTATAGAACTAACTTTGGACAGAGTGCTAGAGTTTGCAGTATTAGACGCAGCCGCGACACCAGCGGTGCTTCAAACAGCGTTTAACGGAATGCAAGGCATTAATCCGGTGGCACAACTGGCAACAACGCAAGCAGTACCATTTAGTGCAAGTTTCTTTAACGGGGTTAGGGCAGCGGTTTTATACTACTTAGGGGCAGAAGGGCTTATAACTGATACAATTACACTAAGAGACGAAGCAGAAGGCTTTACGCTTACTCATTGGGCAATTTTACCAACGGCTGACGTGGCAGGCACGCCGTATCAGCAATTAATGCACCACTTCGAGCAAGCATTTAACGCACTTTACGAGGCTTCTCCTAACTTCACAGGGCTAAGCCTTACTCAGATAGAAACGCTTATGCAAAACCTAGCAGTCGCGTTTGGCAACCTAAGAGAATGGGCTTTCCCAACAACTCACGCAAGCGCTTATGGTAGGGCATTAGTTGCGCTATACTGGGCGGCGGTGCAAGTTTACGAGGGCTTAATTACAACGGGTGTAAATGTTGTAGAGTTGCGCACTCAAAAAAATGCAGCGGTTGCGCTACTTAGAACTCAGTTTACATTTGCAGAGGTGTTCCCGGTTTACTTAGAGTTAGGGCTTTTGCTATATGGTTTGCTAGAGCATAGAAGCCACTTTGCTACGCGAATAAACGAAAATATGAACTGGATGGGTCAGGGTAACTTCCAAGTTTTACGTCAGTCTACGCTTCATATGCTAGAGTTTTTGTTGGGTGAGTTAGACTTTGTGGCTGTTCAAAATGTGTGGCGAAACCCGGGCGCTGGTAACCTAGCCTCGCACTTTGCGTGGAATGGACATTGGGGCGCGCAAGCGGGCTGGTTAGGGCTAGGTAACGCAACAGTAGAGGATATGGGAGATGGCGACTTAGATGTTCAAGGAACAGGCGTGCTGTATGGGGCAGGCAGACTTCTTTGGCTAAGTACAACCCACCCACCTATGAACTTCTTCGAAGTTAAGTTAAACACAATTGTTGCGCTAAATTTTGTTACGCCAGTTTAAGAACATTAAAGTTACGACGCCAATTTTAAGGACTTATCAAAGCCACCAGTTTAAGAACCAATTTTTTGTAGTCAAATTAATAGGATACACTCATTAGATTTTATTTTGACAAAAACTTCCTTAAACGAAGCCTGTCGGGAAACCGGCAGGTTTCGTTTTGTTTTTTTAGAGTAATTTAAATGTTGCTATAAAGGTGTATATTTCGGCAAGGGAATTTAATAAATTTTGTAAAAAATTGCAGAAGTTATGCAAAATATGTGGACAGGTGGCGAGAATTGTGCTATAATGTATGTGAATTAAAAATTATGATTTACACAAATAATATTTTACAATATGTTACTGAAGAGTTGTTAGAGCATTTAACCATTTATGGTGCTAGGGCTGTGGCAAGGGATATCTTTGGCATTACGCAGTCTACCAGCAAAAAGAAAGATGTGCTGATAAGTGAGATTTTGGCGGTTATATCAGGAGAGTTAACGCCCGATTATCCAAGCGAGAAGGGTCGCAAGCCCAAAGACTGTGGCGCAAAGGTTTTTCACGACCTTATAAGCAGGCTTCACCCAGAACTTGTAGAAGATGTAGAGCAAAGTTATCTAGCGGGTGGAGTAAGTGGCGCTGGGGGCGCTGGTGGTCTAGGTAGTGGCTCTAGTGGCTTCGGCAATATCGGTAGTGCTATGGGCAGTAGTGCAAGTGGCTTCAGCGGTGGTGGCTTTAGCGGTAGTGGCAGTAGTGCTAGAGATGAGATGGCGCTTGCAAAACCCGACTTCCGCTCTGTGAACAGACCGCAAGATACAAGCGGGTGGGACAAGCCTTGCGTACTGCGAGATTCTGCGGGCGAGATTGCCGTTAGTGGCATTATAGAAATGGTAAAGTGCGACAAAATGGGGATTTTTGCAACGCTAAGGCGGGCAGACTTGCAAGAGGCTTTAAGCAGTTGCGTAAGCGATGTTAACATCTTAGGCGGGCTTATCAGAGAGTATAACTTAAGGGGCGGCGATGTTGTAGCAGGCTTGGCGGTTGTTCCGAAAACAAAGGGCTTTGGAATGATGCGAAGCATTATCAGCGTTAACGGCTATAAAAAAGGCGAGATGCCACCTAGGTTCGATAGTTTGCAGGGGGTAAGCCCGAGTGAGCAAATAGTTTTACAAGGCGGTGAAAAGCGTTCAGGGGTCAGCGGTAAGGGTATAGAAAAGTTTACAGACGCTATAAATGCCGAATATCCTTTTGCCTATGGTCAGCGCGGGGTAATAATATCTAGCAAGAAAAACGCGTGGGAAAACTTTAAAAGTTTTGTCAGCCTAATTGCTAACAGCGTGAATGATGATAGCAAGGGTGGCAAGGCTAGCGCTAAGGTCGATAAAAAAGATGATACTAAGGGCAACCCAAAGGCTGACAATAAAAGCGACACAAGCGGTAACATTTACGTTTTGTTTATAAACACACCAACCGAATATCTAGATGCATTTAAAAAAGAAGTTTTTGCTAGCAAAGTAAACATCATAAACACAAGTTTTAACGAGACGCCAAAAGAGTATGTAAGGCAAAGTAATTTGGTGCTAAACTATCTAAAGCGCAAAGTAGAGCAAGGCGAGAAGCCAATACTGCTTGTTTACAATTTTGCTTATTACGTGAGGGCGGCAAGCGCAAGCGCGCTAGAAGTAGACCAAAACGGGCTTTTAGATTCTAAAAAGTTTTTAGCAACCGCGCTTAACGTGGCAACTGCGGGCGCGCTAACAACCTATCTGTTCTCTAGCGAGTTTGTAAACAACGACAAAACCATTCTAGAAAACTTGCAAGATGTCGCAAACCTAACAATTGTATTCAACAGCGAAAACACCCTAGACACAGAGAACTCTTTTTCGCGCTTTAACATATTGTAATAGAACAACTCTAATGATAAACCACCCTATTTCTACAAAAGTACAATTGTTAAGAAACAGACACACAATTGTTAAGAAATCGTAAAATTTTTGAAAAAAGAAAGTTTAAAAAAACCAAACTTTTTTTCAAAAAGGTATTGACAAGGTGCCGCGTTTGTTTTATAATATTAAGGTATTAATATATCTTTTCTTGGTGCGCTTAAATGTCCTTTTTTGACAGGAAAACGGAAAACTTACATAAAGCGTGGAGGTACTGTTCAAAACCTAAAGTGTGCTAAGACTGATGTTCAACCATATTAACCACAAATTACCACAAGGTTTTAACAACCCCATAACAAATTTCCGTCGCCGTCAAAATTGTATATTTTAACCTACCTTGTAAAAGATAAGTATATACGAGAAAGTTTATGCTTGTCTTTTTTTGCTTTTAAAAGCAAAACAGCAAACATTAACCAACCTAATTTGCCAAAAGCAAAAACAAGACATTTTTGCAAATTAACAAACCAAAAATAAAGCCTTCCTAGGCTCAAAAAAAGGAGAGAAAAATTATGAAAAAAAGTTTCAAAACAAGACTGACGTTCACCATATTAGCAATGCTAATGGCAGCATCAGTATTTTTGTTTGCCGCTTGTGCCACAGAGAATGGCAACGGACCAGGCAATGGACCAGGCAACGGAGGTGGCGGAGAAGTAGATTTAAATTTACCAGCAGGTGTTCCAACTATACGAACTATTCCTGCGGGGCAAGGAACATTTACCCACCGTCAAGAATTAGGGAGCACAATGTTCCCGGACCCATTTAACCCACACATAATGACAGGCAATGCGCATATTAATGCCCATTTCGGTTTGGAAGGGGCGAGTTTTTTTGTGCCACTACCAGACGTCGGTCAGGGAACAGGGGCGCTTCATCAGGGTGGAGATGGTTTTGACGTTGCACCAACGAATGAGATGTTTAGACCAGAAATGGCACTAAGTTGGTTTGACGCAATAGAAGATGAAGAGGTTATTACAAACACTAAGTTGTCGGCATTTGGTCTTGAGCGTACGGACACTTTAAGAGCAATAGCAATAAACCTTCGTCCAGGAATGCGTTTTTCTAACGGAACTTTAATTACAGCACAAACATTCGTAGATTCTTATCAACTACTAATGGACCCTAGAAGATTGAATGCAAGAGCACCCGGTGACACAACATCTTTAACCCAAGCTCTTGTAGGGGCATATGAGTACCACAATCAAAATGCGGCCCTATATTCAAACATACAAACGAGAGAGATAAACTTTGATACAGTAGGTATTTTTGCCCACGACAGATATACTCTTGTTAAAATTTATGAAGAGCCAAGAGAAAATGAATTTAGAGTTCTTTGGAATTTATCTTCTTTGTTTTTAGTAGACCCTGATGTGTACCAACGCTTACAATTTTGGGAAGGACCTGAAGGAACAGGACATCTAGACACTCACTACAATAGAATGGGGCATACTGCAGATTTTGTAACTGCTGGCGCATATATATTAACAAGTTGGACAGATAGTATGATGAGATGGGAAAGAAACCCTTACTGGTTTGGCTATCACGTGACAGGCACAGGTCAAGCCCTAGTAGACCAGTTAAATAGAGAAATCAATCATTTCCCAAGCATAAATCCAGCTATGTTCCAAGCTGACTATATAGAGAATATTGTTGTTTCAACAGTAGATTTAAGATATCAGATGTTTATGAGGGGGGAGATTGCTACACTATCTTTATCAGGGCCAAATTTAACAGCTTTTGATGGAACAACTCACTTTCATACTGAGTTGCCAAATTCGTTTAACCCATCTACAAGAATAAATCCTAATCACGCAGACTTGTTGGCGATACAAAACGATGCGTCAAGAATTCAGATTGCTAGTTCGGCAGCCTCGGATGTGCCAGTTCCTTCTGGTATGACAAGGTCAAACATAGCCCCTTCAAATATAGTTGTTTTGTCGAATGAAGCATTTAGAAGAGCGTTTATGCTTTCGATGGATTTACGCGAATATACAAGACTTCACCCAGCAGGAGCGTCGTATGGATTAATAGGATATAGAGATTTCTTTGATTTAGACAATCAAGTTACGTCAAATTACAGACTTAGTCAGCCAGGAAGAAGGGCAATTTTAAGGGCTAGGGGAATAATTACAGAAAACGGTGTGTACACAGATACGGAAGTAAATAGAAGATACCAAGCTTATCTTATTGCTTTTGGCGGTAGACAGCTATCAGCGGCTAGGGCATATATGCAACAAGTTTTTGGAACAACAGCGAATCCGGGCGGGCAGGCAGCCAGCATTCCAGGATTCAGCGCAGGTCAAGATATTGTTATACGAATAACGCTGGGTGCGACTACAAACTTTATGTTTGGTCCTGCAAATAGACATCAAGAGCAGTATCTGAACGAAGCTATAAATGCTGCTGCATATGGTACGCCATTCTACGGAAGAATTAGAATATTTTATGGTTATGCACCTCCTGCTTACGATACTTTTGATGAGTTTGAACACGGAAATTTAGAGGCAAAAGGTTTTGGTGCTGCAGGTTGGACAGACCAACTAGACCCATTTGAAAGTTTTAGGCAAAAAGTGGAAATTACTTCGTGGTCGTTAGCCGTTCCTGGCCTAGGTCAGCGCAGCGTAAGTATACGTGCGCATTTTGGAGCACCGCTTACACACGTGAATAATGCCCAAGAAGGAGATTTCCGAACTTATGAAAGGACCATATTAGAGTGGATTAATATTTTCCAAGGAAGAGCGGGTGATGATTTACCAGACTTCTCAGTTGATAATAGCCATTATACTTTAAAAATTGCTGTTCTTGCTGAAATAGAACACTATATTATGAGAACAGGTATTATGATACCAAAAAGAACTACAGGAACTAGTTTCTTGCGTTGGGCTAAGGTTTCGTATCCACTTTTACCGCAAAATGCACACCCTATGTTTGGGGCGGCAACATTTAGATTTATGAACTTTTTGCATACGGATGCTAGCTGGGACTCGTTTGTAGATAGTAATTTAGAGGCAGGTTCTTTAAGAGAGTGGTACGAGAGACAAAGGTAATAGGTTATTAAATTCAATTATTAAAAAGATGACAAGATACTAAGCCACCATTGGTGGCTTAGTATCTATCTCTTTTGCTTAAAAGAGAACGGATAGAGTTTTCTTTTAAAAGCAAAAAAAGAAACCAAGGTGAAAATTAAACAAGCGAGGTAGTATGTTTAAGTATGCAGGTAAAAGAATAGGTTTAGGTTTATTAAACTTATTTGTAATTATTTTACTCTGTTTTGTTCTTGTAAAAAACTTAGAAGTAGTTAGAGAGACCGCAGCTTCTATAGACCCAGAAAGAGACCCGTATCTGCACGCAAGAATGGTTGCTAGGGGGTATTTCGACCCTTTAATGGTACAGTTTTGGAGATACATAACTAATATAATTTTTCATTGGGACTTTGGTGTTTCTATGTCTATGTTTAGAGGTAGGGAAGTAACAGAAATATATTCTACGCGTTTACCGCCCTCTATGATTATGAATTTTGGTAGCACGCTTATTGCAACACCTATTGCATTAGTGTTAGGTGTATTTGCTGCTTTAAAAAAGAACAAATGGCAAGACCATTTTGTTAGCACAATTGTTATATTGTTAATATCTGTACCTGTTTTTGTTTCTGGCTTTGCATTACAATATTTTTTGGCATTCAGGTGGGATATATTTCCCGTTTGGGCACCTCCTTTAATGGAAGACGATTCTTGGTTTAGGTGGGCAATGATATGGCCGCTAGTTTTACCTATGATAATTTTAGCCCTTCCAACAATTGCTAGTTTAACAAGAAATACTAGAGCAGAATTAACAGAGCAGTTAACAGCAGACTATACTTTATTGGCTAGGACTAAAGGTTTGAGTGTAACTCAAACTACAGTAAGGCATTCTTTTAAAAATGCTATGGTTTTATTTATACCAGTTATAATTATTTCTTTTGTTGCAAATTTTACAGGCTCTATAATAGTAGAGAGAATGTTTAATATACAGGGTGTTGGTTCTTTAATGTTAGAATCTATAGAAACACTAGATTACAGTTTGTTTATGTTTGGGACGGTGTTTTATACAAGTTTGGGGCTATTGTTTAGTATAATAGCAGACCTTATGTATGGTTTAATCGACCCAAGAATAAGAATGGGGGCAAGGAGATAATGGATAAAAATATTGATAAGTCAAAATTTAAACGTGTTAATAGTGGAGACCAAAGGATTTTCGACCAAAAATTTGAGACAAAAGCCGAAGGATACTATAAAGATGCATTTCGCAGATTCATAAAAAATAGAGTTAGCGTTGTGGCTGCATTTATTATTGTATTCTTGCTGTTGTTTTCTATATTTGGCTCTATTTTTTCCCGTCACGATATGGACTATAGGAATAGGTTTTTAAATTCTTCTCTTATAGGTGGTACACCAAGACCTAAAATACCTTTTTTGGCTCCCTTAGGAATTGCTGACGGAACGACTAGGTTAACTATAACTCACGCAAACTATAATGTATTAAATGGAATAGGACTTTCGTCATTGCATCATAATGAAGAAACAGTTGCTCGATATACTGATTTGAGTCAAGCAAGGGGTGCGAGATATAACCCTGTTGTAAGGTTAATAAGTTACCACTATACACCTCCTAATTTGGCGGCAGTAGAAGGCAGATATAGATATGTTTTAAACCAATTTATAAATCAGCAAGTTTATTGGCATCGTAATCCAGCTGCTAGGGATATGACATTAGCAGAATTGATGGAGTTACCGGGCTTTCCTTTTGACAATATACCTGGTTATCTTTTAAGGAGTACAGGAAATTTCACGATAAGATTAGATACTTATCTGCAACTAGGGTTTTTATATAGAACAATATCACCAGAGAGATATAACGAAATAAGAGCGTTTGAATCTAGAACAGGAATGAGAGTGATTTTTCCAATGATAGACAACGATAGATATTTTAATCCAGATGCTCATCCTAATGACAGAGTTGTGAGAAACCCTAGACCACACGATGCCAACGTGTGGTGGAGATACGAGTTAGATGCAGATGTTTTAGTAGAAAACTATTTATGGAGATATAGATATGTTTTAGACGCAGATGGAAATTTTGTTTATAACGGAACAGAAAGAGAAACAGAACGCTATCTTGCCACATTCATTACTAATATAGATGGAATAGAGCGTTCTGTAAGGGTTCTTTATTATAACTATTATTATTTTTTAAATGGTCGCCACCCGGTATACTGGTTTGGCTTAAATCAAAGTGGTGAAGATATTTTCATATTGTTAGTTGTAGGAATAAGGACATCTTTCGCTTTGGCAATATTAGTTGCGGCTATGATATTGGTTTTGGGTGTGATTTTAGGGGCTATTCAAGGGTACTTCGGTGGTTGGGTAGACTTAATTGGGCAAAGAATAACAGAAATAATTGACTTTATTCCTTTTGTAGTAGTATCAATGTTATTTGTTTTTTATCTAGGAACAATTGTCCCCGCCTTTATGACCCTCGTGATTTTATATGTATTTACATCTTGGACAGGGATGGCAAACCTCACCAGACTCCAATTTTACAGATTTAAAGGAAGAGAATATGTTTTAGCAGCACGTACTTTGGGGGCAAGGGATAGGCGACTAATGTTTAGGCATATATTGCCGAACGGAATAGGAATGATTATAACTTCTGCGGTTATGTTGATACCTGCAGTAATTGTCGGAGAAGCGACACTTGCTTTTTTAGGGATAATTGACATTACAGGTGGAACATTTTTAGGGTTTGGTGGTGCATCACTAGGAAGTATGCTAACGCAAGGGCAAGAGGTATTAATGAGATTACCGCACGTTGTTTTATTCCCTTCTATTGCAATATCATTAATTATGATTTCTTTCAATCTTTTTGGTAATGGGTTAAGGGATGCGCTTAATCCGGCGCTGAGGGGCAAAGAATAGTTTAAAATCAAAATTTGTAATTAAGTTTAGCGAGTAAGCCTTATGAGTAATTTAGTAGAAAAGAATACAATTTTAGATGTTAAAAACCTTAGGGTTAGTTTTAGGACGCCGGCTGGTAAGGTGCAGGCGGTTAGGGATATTTCTTTCGACCTTTATAAAGGCGAGACTTTAGCAATTGTTGGCGAGAGTGGAAGTGGTAAGTCGGTTAGTTTAAGGTCTATAATGGGCATAAATACGGACAATGCTATTATTGAGAGTGGCGAGATTGTTTTTGAAGGGCAGGATTTGCTTAAGATTAGGGAAGAAGATTTTATTCAGATTAGGGGCGAGAAAATTTCTATGGTCTTTCAAGACCCGCTTAGTGCGTTGAACCCGATTGTTAGAATTGGCAAGCAGGTTATGGAAGGTATGCTTATTAAGGGCAGGTTGCGCCAAAGGCTGAGCCGACAGAACCTAAAAAGGCGCGTTAAGTTTTTGAATATGTATTTGAACTTGGCGCTGGCGACACGCGAGGGCGAGGGCGGCAAATTGGTTTTAGACAAAGAGCGCGCGGCTAAGAATAACCAAAATGTGTCTATTTTCAGAAAGTTTGTTAACAAGGCTATTGCGCTTGAAAACGCGTATAACAAAAGTTTCAGAGCCTTAGAAGAAGCAGTTTTTGAGATAGAGCGCTTTGCTTTTAGGCTTGAGAAAAATGTTTTTGCCGATATTAGAGAGCAAGTTTTAAAGGTTGCCGAGCCGTCGTTAGAGACTTTTAACTTCTATTTAGTTAACAAGCACGAGCCACGTGTTAGAGAACTTATAGGCAGGCTGAAAGAGTTAACGGGACTTACACCGGGCGGAAAGTTTAAGTTTTTTATGGAAAATGTTGGGCGCGGCTTTTTGGGCATTTTTACAACGCTGAAAGAGCGCGTTTATGCTGATGTTCCGAAAGACGAGATGCTTGAGATTTTAGCAGAGCTTAAGGGCATATTCAAAAAGGCTTTAAAGCGCACGCTTCCAAATTTCTTTTGTATGGGCTATTATGTGGTTTATTCGGGCAACGAACTGCCTATGATTCCGACAGAAGAGTTGAACCCATACTTGCGAGATTATCTAGACCAAAACTTTATGCTAGCCTTTATAGACGACCTTAAAAAAGCGATTGTGTTCTCTCATAACAGAACAATCGAGGCTAAGAAAAAGTTTTTAGAGCAAAAAGAAACTTACGTAAATGTATTTAACAAAGAGTTGATTGAGGGTACGCTGGATAGGAAGGCGGCTTTCACGGCGGCTCGCGAGTTGTCTGTTTTGGTTGCAGATTGTCTAGATGAGTTAGCAAACAGAAAAGACAGCCTGACGCTTACATTTAACTCTAGTATAAACCACTACTTAAAGCGCTATTTTAAGGCGATTAGGCAAAACGTTAAAGAGCAACGCAAGGCAGACAAAGAGCAAGCAAAGTACGACAGGCAAACGGCTGCCGGCAAGCAACCAACGTGGAGCGTTAAGCCAGCGGCGCTAACAGACCTAGACTTAATTAAAGGCAACATCACAAACGTGATAGAGCGCCTAGCAGACAGTTATTCGGGTGATATAGAGTATTCTGAAAAGCGCGACTTCGACCTTGCTACTGTCTACACAATAGACTATCTAAAGGCGCAAGCAAGCGGCGTTGTAAACAAGGTTACAAGGCGCATTGCAAAGCGCCGTGCAATAAAACTTATGGACGAAGTGGGCATTACTCACCCAGAAAAGCGCTTCCGCCAGTATCCATTTCAGTTTTCGGGCGGTATGTGTCAGCGCATAGTTATAGCAATTGCGCTTAGCAGTATAGAAGACGGCATTCTGATTTGTGACGAGCCAACAACGGCGCTAGATGTAACAATTCAGGCGCAAATTCTAGAGCTTATCAACGGCTTGAAAGAAAAGCGCGGGCTGTCGGTTATATTTGTTACGCACGACTTGGGGGTTGTTGCTAACATTGCTGATAGGGTTGCGGTTATGTATGCGGGCAAGATTGTAGAGCAAGGCACGGCTGATGATGTGTTCTACAACCCACAGCACCCTTACACGTGGGCGCTGCTTGCTAGTATGCCAGACTTAGAGACAACAGAGGCTTTAGATGCGATTCCGGGCACGCCGCCAAATATGATATTCCCGCCAAAGGGAGACGCCTTTGCGGCAAGAAACAAGTATGCTATGGAAATCTGTTTTGAAGAGCAGCCACCAATGTTTAAAGTGTCGGACACTCATTATGCGGCAACGTGGCTGTTGCACGAGAACGCGCCCAAAGTAGAAAAGCCAAAAATCGTAACAGAAAGAATAGCAAGAAGCAGAGCAAAGTACGGCTAAGAGTTGCTCTGTAATCGTATCCGCGTGCTAGTGTTAAATTTTAAATTTTAAATGTTTAATGGTTTCACCCGCTAGCGCGTGCAAGGTTATTTGTAAATTGTAAAGAATTTAAAATTGCGACCGTTCAAAAGCTTTTGCAATTATGAGTTTATCCATTTATCATTTACAATTTAACATTTATAATTAGTCAATCGAGGTTTCTATGGATAATGTAGAAAGAAATTTAGAAAATGTAACAACAGAAAATTTGTCTAGAGAACAGCGCGCTAGGCAGTCTGATACTTTTAGCGCAAAGTCGCGCGTGGCAGATGTTCAGGCGGGCGAGGTTATCTTAACTGTAGATAATTTGGCTCAGCATTTTAGACTGGGGCATCACGTGTTAAAGGCAGTAGACGGCATCTCTTTTGAAGTTAAGAAGGGGGAAGTTTTTGGTATTGTTGGCGAGTCGGGCTGTGGAAAGACTACTACGGGTAGGTCTATTATAAAACTTTACGATGCGACCGCCGGAAGCGTTACGCTTAAGGGTCAGCGCGTTGTTGCGGGAAGCGGGCATTACAGACAAGCAATTAAAGACGCCAAGCGTCCGCCAGACCTTTTAGAGATTATAGACGAAAATAATCTAACAATTAAAAGGCTTACCAAAAAGCAAAAGGCTTTAAGGCTTCAGCAAAAAACTGCTGGACAAAACGAGATTGCGGGGCTTCAAAAACAAATAGATGAATACGAAGAGCAAAAAACAACAGCAAAGCAAAACATAGCGGCAGCCAAACTTCAGATTAAAAACATAACGCCAGAGCGAAAAGAAGCAATAGAGCAAAACAAAGAAAAAATTAAAGAGGCGCGCTTCGACCATAAAAAGTGCGACAAACTTTATCAAAAGGCGCAAGTAGAAAAGGTTACGCAACACTTTCAGTCGCTGTTAGAAAACGCGCACGGCGAAGAGTTAGAGGCGCTTCAAAAAGAGTATAAGGCGGCGCTAAGGGTTGCTAAAAAAGAGCGCCTTATAACGCAAATACAAATGATATTTCAAGACCCTATCTCAAGTTTAAACCCGCGAATGACAGTTTTCGATATCATAAGCGAGGGGTTAAAAATTAAGGGCATAAGGGACAAAGAAGTGTTGAAGCAACGCGTGTTCGAGGTTTTGGACTTAGTAGGGCTAGTGTCAGACCACGCGAATAGATATCCGCACGAATTCTCGGGTGGTCAGCGCCAGCGTATCGGTATAGCGCGCGCAATAATTATGAACCCAGAAGTTTTAATCGCGGACGAACCGGTATCAGCGCTAGATGTTAGTATACAAGCACAGGTTATAAACCTACTTAACGAACTGAGAAAAAAGATAGGGCTTACAATTTTGTTTATAGCGCACGACCTATCTATCGTAAAATATTTCTCAGACCGCGTAGCAGTTATGCACTACGGCAAAATTGTAGAACTAGCAAGTAAAGACCAGTTGTTTGCAAACCCGCTTCACCCATACACAAAGTCGCTTCTTTCAGCAATTCCTACGCCAGACCCGCTGTACGAGCGCCAGCGCAAGCGCGTGCAATACAACCCACTAGCAGAACACGACTATAGCATACAAAAACCATCGCTAAGAGAAGTTCAGCCAAACCACTTTGTTATGTGCAACGACGCAGAGTACGAAGCAATACAAAAAGTGCTAGGCAAGTAAAGCAAAGCCACTTGAAAAACCAAGTGGCTTTTTTGTATAGGAATTATCGCGAAGCGGGTGTAGCACTCACTAACAAATCATATCATAAAAAAGTCGGCTTTGCCGATTCCCTCGCTTGAGGCTCGGCTTTTTTGGCAGAGACATTAGTGTTTTTATATGTCAAAAGTACACTTCCTTTGCTTAAAAGAATTTCCTTGTGCAGCGTAGCGGAACAGAAATTCGTTATGATATGATTTTGTTTTTCACAAGAAGTTGCGCCCGTGAATAAAATAGTATAGGTAAATTAGTATGTATTTGGGGAAATTTTATGTTAAATAGATATAGTTGTAGTGCTTCGGTTAGTAGGTGTAAAAATGCGAAGTATGGGCAAAGAAAAAGACAATGGACATTTATCTGCCCGCTGTGCAAAGCTTGCTGTTGCTTGTGTGTAAAAAAGGTGCAGGGCGAAAAAGGCGAGCGCGGTCCGCAAGGCATTCCCGGAAGGGCAGGCGAAAAGGGTGAGAAAGGTGAGAAAGGTGATAGGGGTGAGCAAGGCGAACGTGGCGAACAAGGTTTGCCGGGCATTCAAGGTGAGCGTGGGGAACAAGGTCTGCAAGGAATCCAAGGTGAGCGCGGCGAACAAGGCATTCAAGGCATACAAGGCATACAAGGTCTGCCTGGGGTAGATGGCGCTGTTGGTCCGCCCGGGTTAACTGGTCCGCCGGGCGCAGATGGTGCTGTTGGTCCGCCCGGGTTAACTGGTCCGCCGGGGGCAGATGGTTTACAAGGCTTACAAGGTTTACAAGGTATAGAAGGTGAGAAAGGTGATAGGGGCGAACAAGGGGTGCAGGGCATTCAAGGCGAGCGTGGCTTACAAGGTGAGCAAGGCTTGCCCGGTCCGATGGGTCCGCAAGGGGTGCAGGGCGAAGTTGGTCCGCAAGGCATACAGGGCGAGCGTGGCGAGACGGGCATTCAAGGTCCGCCCGGAGCCGAAGGCGGTCCACCCGGTCCGCAAGGCATTCAGGGTATACAAGGCGAAAAGGGCGAGACTGGGCAAATAGGTCCGCAAGGTCCACCCGGTCCGCAAGGTCCGCCGGGCGAAAAGGGAGACTCGGGTGAGAGCAACCAGCAACTGCAAGAAATTTACAGCAGACTAACAAGCATAGAAAACGACATCACAACAATAGAAAACAACCAAACCACAATGCAAAACGACATAACCCTTCTAGACAACGAAATCACCAATATCCTAGACAAAATGAATTTATAAAAAGTTTTATTCCGTAGTTTACTTTTAACACTTCTTTAGTTGTTTTTAACAAAAAAATTGCCAAAACTTGAAAAACGGGGCAACCTATACAAAGGTTTGTATAGGTTGCCTTTTTTGCTGAACCTATACAAACCTTTGTATAGGTGTTTGTGTTATAATGAGCCTACAAAGATTAAGGGCATATTTTTTGAAGGCTTCTTAAGCGCGCGTATAAGATGTTTTCAAAAGGTATGTTTGTAGGGCTTTGAAAAAAATACAAATTGAAGCGCTGTAGCAAAGCAAGTTTAAAAGGTTGCTTTGCTACAGCAAAAAAGGAGAAAACAAAATGAGAAGACAAAAGTTTTACGAATTTACTGCAGGAAGGGCTGGAAGCGGCGGTGTAGATTTATGGTCGGGCAAATTAACATTTATAAGCCAGACTGCACCCGCTGAGACAAGCGCATTTGATGTGTCGCACATCTACAATTCGGAAAGGGCTATTACGCCGAACTCAAACCCACAAAACAACCCCTTTGGCACAGGGTTTAATTTAAACCTAGAGCAAACACTAGTAGAACAACTTTACTTTAACACGGGCGGCGGCACCGGTGGTGGTGATTGGCAAGTATGGTCGGCACCGATAGAGCCACTAGAAAGTGCAGAACAGCCTGAGCAAAATGTGAGTATTGAGCCTTTTACGCAAGTAGGCATTAGGGGCTTAGTAGGCAGAAACTACAATTATACTGACGCTAATGGAATTAGACATTCTTTATTGCTTCGTTACTACTACACAGATGCAAATGGCGAACATCAAAGAATAGAAAGCGTAGAGAATGTATCAATTGGGCAAGAGGGCAGGCTGTCTACTGATGTTAACGGCGAGATTTTCGAGGTGTTTCAAGAGACAATCTCAAAAAGTAGGCTAACGCTAAAAACACAACCAGACAGCCGGCTAGAAGGCTACGACCAAATAGACACACGAGACGAAGATATAGCCGCGCTTCAAGACCAACTTACAGAAATAGATAATGCGCTTATAAACCTAAACCACAGCATTGTTCAGTTTGACAGAAATCTGCACCCTGAAAATGCAAGGTTAACGGGTCTTAGGCGGCGTTTAGAAGACGCTTTAATAGCAGCAGAGCAATTAACTGTAGACCAATTTAATAATATTCGTGATGCTATGCCAAACAGAGCAAGTTTAGCAAACGACAAGAGTGGTCTGTATCATTTGCTAGAAAGTAGAGCGTTTCAAAGCCACCCTAGCAATAGCGCACCTTTTGAGCCTCAGATTTTAAATCAACAAGCACGTGTGGGTAGAACTAGTTTAACACTAGAGTCAAGAACGTTTGGTCATCAAAACACTTTACTTAATAATCACATAAGGCCAAACCTAAATGCACAATCAAGCCTAAATAGTGACAGCCGAGTTTTCGAAGATGCGAGCATATTAGAATTGGCAGCAAGAGACATAGAGTTAAGAGGTATTGCTTATGGCGAAGTGGCTAGGCTTGAGAAGCAAAAAGAAGTAATTAAGTTTGTGATTGCCATTTTAGAAGATACGCTTGCAACAAGTTTTTTAACCACGCCTGATGGCACCACGCTTGGCTTTAACAAGTTTAGCAACCTTTGCCACATAATAGACGGCGCGGGGCGCGAAGCGATTATTATACGCGAGCGCTGCAAAACAACGGGTGAGAGCCTTATAGCCGCACTTGTAGATAGTGAAGGACGCGAGACCACCTTTGAGTATAAGTTAGAGCGCGAGCCTAGCGGCACACTTAAAAATTATTTAAAGTGTATAGTGGATATGGTTGACAGACAAACAAAATTCTGTTATGATAATGGTAGGCTAACAAAAATTACTTACCCAGACGGCGAGACAAGTCACTTTAATTACGACGAAGCCAACAATCTAACACGAGTGGTAGAGCCAAGCGGGCTGGGCGTACAACTTGCGTTTACAAACAACAGAGCGACTAGTTTGCATCACTTAAACAACTCGGGCGCGGTGATAGCAAACCGCGGGGCTACAATAAACTATCTACCTAATGGAACAACCACAGTTATAGATAGCCATTCTGCCGCGCGCATAGACTATATTTTTTGCAGTAGAAACGAGCCACTATCAGAACATATAACAAGCGAAGTTGGCAACACACTTACAACCACCGTGCATACCGGAACACACTTTGTAGCTTTGCATCAGCGCCAAGTAAATAACCAGATGTTAATACCCGCTAGAAACATAGATTGGGCATTTGCTTTGGCAGATGGCGGTACCATATCGCTTACAGAAGGCTTAAGTTATGCTATAACGCACTTTAACCACCGCTACGACAAAGTTACGCACACAGAACATTACCTACAGCAAGGCGCGGCGGTAGAAAGCAAAACCAGTTATACCTACGATAGTGAAGGCAGGCTAGCAACAGAAATAACTGTAGAGACACACGCCCAAACTAATAACCAAAGCCCGCAAATCACACAATTTACAACCAACTACACATACACTAAAACGGGCAAACTAACACGAGTAGAGACGTGCGACGGGCTAGTGCAAGAGAGCATTTTCGACACAGATAACACTCTGACAAGCCAATCTACCTACCACATCTCAGACCCATTATCAAGGTTTGTAAGCGTAGGCGATAGTTTACAAAACGATAGTAACTGCCCAAATGCAACAGATAATGTGGCAAACAAGTCACATACCTTATTCGGCACAGACTTTAACAGCGGTAGGCTAAAAGCAATATCTGCAAGCGCAGACGGCGCAAAAAACGCGACAAGGTTCGAGTACGAAAAAGGTTTTCTAACAGCGCTAAGAAGCGGAAGCAGTAGTGGCATAAATTTCGAATACGAATACGATAACGAAGGCAGAAAAACCAGAGTATTTGTAAACAGGCGCACAGCAAACTGCCAACCATATATTGTTTACGGCTATGCGACTGAAACACAAGGTGCTTTAAGAATAGATGTTGTTACAGCAAATTATCCAAACGGCGAGATATACCAAAGCAGAACAGATTCTTTTGGCAGACTGCACACCTTAAGGCACATCTTACGCGGGGTAAATACTGTTATACTTCAAAACACATACGGCACAAACAGAAACGCAAACACCTTTGGCAAACTGCTTACAACGCTAGACCGCAAATCACATCTAACAACATCATTTACATACGACAGAGACGGCAATGTAATAAGCGAAACAACAACTGGTGGACAAGGTGTTCCACTAAGGCTAAGCCAAACGTTTAATCCAGACAACACACTAAACACGCGTACTTACGTTGTTGCCAACCGCATAGCCTTAAACTATAACTTTGGCTACGACGATAATCAGCAACTGACAGAGATAAACCTACCTTCAACAGATACGCTTAAAATAACCACAGATAACCTTAACAGACTAGAAAAAACGTCGCTAGATATTAATGGTGGTTCTATTGCAACCACACTATCTACAGAGTATTGCTACTATCAAAATGGTAAGGCAGCGTCTGACTTGGTTAGGGCATTGACGCAAAAGGTAGGTAATAAAACCTTGCGGTTTCGCTATTGCTATAACTCAAGCGGTGCTGTTACAAAGGTCGGCAACAATTTTGAGCAGACTNTNGG
>WQRI01000019.1 GCA_009786825.1 Bacillota bacterium | reverse complement strand
TAATTTTACCTATAAAAGTTTGTTGTTAATATTTGTTAAAAGTTTGTTCATATGCTTGACTTTTTTTTTTTTTGATAAAATATACTTATGCACTTTAACAGAAAATTAATATGTTGGGCGTGTTAAAGATGTTAAAAATTAACAAAATATTAAAATCAAAACAAAAATGTCATACGGGTGACTAAACTGTCACCCTGAGCGAAGTCGAAGGGTCTAGTGAAGCGGATTTTTCAAGTGGCAGGTAACAAGTAGCAGGTAACAAGTGTTACACCCGCTGGCGCGGGGATTTAACATTGAACAATGAATACTGAACATTGAACAATGGTTACGCCCGCTGGCGCGGGAAAGATTGCGGCTATCGCCTAGATACTTCGCTTACGCTCAGTATGACAATTAAAGGGGGAAAGAATTATGGGGAAACAAAGTTTAAAAGTTGGGGCTGGTAAATCTAAGTGGTTTGCTAGGCTTGTTATGCTAGCGATGGGGCTAGTTTTATCAGTTGGTGGGGTTTTAGCGATAGGGCAGTTTGGTGGAAGTAATAATGAAAGTGCTAAGGAAGAAGTTTATGCTCAAATTACTAGTGGTATGTTTAATGGTACTCGTATAGATGCTAGTGCTACATTGCATTGGACTTTTAGAAATACAGGAAATACGGTTAGTAGAATACTTCTTCTTATCGACGGTGTACAAGTGACCCAGTTAAGCGGAAGTGTGGGAACTGGTGGTCAACAAAGAAGCGGAACGCATAACTTGAGTAATTACGTTGCTGTTGGCTCTAATCCGCAAGTACAAATAAGGGCAATGCGCAGTTTAGGGGCAAATACAACTGCTAATTTTGATAATTGGACGCGAACGGGAACACTTGCGCGCCCGACGGCGAGTGTTAGTGGCAGTACGTTGTCGTGGAATAGTGTTGGTAGTGCTACGGGGTATCAGATACGTAGGGGGACTACTGTTATTAGGACAGTTGGTAATGTGACGTCGTACAATTTGGCGAATATACCGGTGGCGAATTTGGCGGCTGCTACTAACCACACGAATATAAATGTAGTGGCTATAAGTTCGGCTTGGTACTGGAACAATTCTAGTGCTAGTGCTAATGTGACTTGGGCTAGGCGTGCTACGCTTGCGGCGCCTACTGGTGTTGGTATTAGCGGAGCTAATTTAGTGTGGACGCACGATAGGGCTAATACTACGCATTTTGAGATTAGGCTTGGGGCTACTGTGCTTGCAACTGTGGCTGCTGGCAGTTCTAACTCTCACACTTTCGACCTTAGGCGTTTGCCGGGGTATAGCGCTACGGGTACACAAGTTGGGGCTTATCGCGCTTTGGCGGTTGGTGCGCACAGTTTAACTGTAGTTGCGCGTAACACAACTGCTGGCACGCTTTGGGATAATTCGCCTGCTTCAAGTGCCGTTACATACACAAGAGAGGGGCGTGTTAGTGCCGTTACAATTAGCGGAACGCAGCACCTAACTGTTAGTTGGCCGCGTCCGGACGCTGTTAACGGAATGCCTACTGGGCAGTTGAATGCGGCGGTTACGGCATTCCACGGAACTAACACTAACGTGACTTGGTCTAGCGTAAACCCAAATATTGTATCTGTAGACCCGCTTAGTGGTGCTATAGCGGTTGCGTGGCCAAGCGGTATGAGTATGTGGGAGTTATCTCAGCGTGTAAATCAGTTTACTGTAATAAGGGCAACTTCTGTAGTTGGTCGTGTGGTTGCAGAGTTTAGAGTAGACGTATTATTTGAAACGCCACCTATAGCATTTGTTGCTGGGGTGAGTGTGAGTGGTGGCGAGCGTGCTTTCGAGTTATCGCCTTGCGGCACGACCTTAGCAAGCGGGGCTTCTCTTACTAATGCAACACAATTTAACGCGACGGCTTATGGATATAACCTTGCGGGCGCGGGCAACGAGTTTGTGTGGGCATCTAGTGACACGAGAGTTGCAACAATAGACGCTTACGGCAGGCTAACAATACGCGGGGCTGGTACGGCGCGCATAAGTGCTACAAGCACTATCGGTAATGTGCCGTATGCGTTTGATATAGCGGTTGCGGCTGATGGCACAGCAATTGCAACGAACGTTGTGATAACGTGCAGCAACTATAATAATTACGAGCGTCGCTTAGTAATGCCGTATAATGTAGATGTTGTGGGCTTGCCATATGTAGACTTAAGGGCGACTATAGAAGGGCATAACATTACAAACCAGTTGGTTACGTGGACGTCGTCTTGCGGGGCAACTTTAGGTAGTCCTAGTCAGTTTTTAGAGTTTGCACTAACAGAGAATGGCATAAGAGTAATAGGCTTGGCGGCTGCAAGCCATATAATAATAACGGCTACGCCGGTGGGCGCAGTTGGTGCTGTTGGTACTTTCAGAATATTTGTAGATAGGGCGGTAGAGCCTAGTGTTACGGACATCAGCGTTAATGTGCCGTCTAGTAGCACTCTAGTAGTGCCGGTTGCGCGCCCGATTGCTTCTGCAGATTTACCAAGCGTTCAGTTAACGGCTGCAACAAGCGGTATAGCGGGCGGAAGTAACAGCGCGGTTGTGTGGACAGTTTACCCGCTAGGGTTTGTTCAACTGGTGGTAGACCCGCAAAACCCTAACATCGTGAGTGTTGTTGCGCTGGATAGGGGTCAGGCGGCATTTACACAAGAGATAACTATTACAGCAACAAGTTTAATAACGCAAAGCAGGTCTGCAAGCAGAACAATAACTGTTACGCAAGCGTCTGTAGTTGGTATAGAGGCAAGCGTTGCGCTTAGTGGTGCAGACAGCGCGGCGATGTTTATCCCATACGGGACGTCTACTGTGTATGAGCGCCAAAGCATAGATTTACGCGCGGTTGTAGCGGTTTCGCACAGCAGCGTTTCGCAAGGCGTAAGGTGGGAGATTTCGCATCCGAATTTGGTGCAGTTAGACAACTTGCGTACGCAGGCGGCTTCTGGCGGCTTAGATAGCCTTGTAACGCTTCGTCCGCTTGGCGTAGGCACACTAACCATAAGGGCAAGGGGCGCATACTGTAACACGGTGTCTAATGTTATTACGATAGAAATTGTGCAAGCAAGCCCAACATCAGTAGTGATTTTAGGACCAACGCTTGGGGCTTCTAATTACGAAATGGCTATAAACTTTCCGCGTCCAGAAGCAGTTTTATTACCGACTGTTCAGTTGGGTGCAAGCATTGGTGGTTCTTTTGCGGCGGCATCTGGGCTTGTGTGGACAAGTAGTTGTGGTGGTGCGGTTGTAGAGTTTTTGGGCGGCTCTGTTGGCGCGTTGGTGCTTGTTAGGGGTGTTGGCGCGGGTGTTGCGCTTATAACGGCGACGCATACAACTACGGGCTTTTACGCAAGGTTTACAATTGGTGTAGACGAGGCGGCACTTTACAGCGCAGAGATTTTGGGCGACGATGTTGTTAGAGAGCAAACGGCTATGCTTATTCCGCTAGTGTATATTGATGGCTTCTACGCGCTTTCAGAGTTGGCAGAGCGCCAAGCGCTACGCTTAAGTTTAAGCACAAACTCGCGTGGCGAAGTGGCTTCTAACTTTGTGTGGAGTTCGTCTGATGAGAGTGTAGTAAGGTTAAGCAGCGGTGTAACAAGTATGGACGGGTTTGTAACGGCATTGCCTTACGGGGTGGGTGTTGCGATAATTACGGCAAGGTCGGTAGTGGACGGCAGCATATACGCAACCTTCACAATATTTGTTACGCGTGGAAGTGCGAGTTGTGTTATACAAGACGGCATACTAGACTTACCGACTATTGCGGAAGGCGATGTTAGAGTTATATTTGTTTGCGAGCATTATTTCGGTGCGGCAAGAATGAGCCACACGGATATGAGTTTAGAGTATGCACTAGAGTTTGTTTTGCCACAATTGCAAATAGACATCTACGGTGCGATATTCTTTGGCTGGAGTTTATCTAGGGGCGGCAGCCTACTAGCAAGCGGAAGTGAAAACGAGAGCGGGCAAATGCTTCCAATTCACTTACTAGAGTACGGCGCAGACACAATACTATTATTTGCTGTGTGGTATATACCTTATGTGCCAAGTGAGAATGGCGGCAGCAACCTAGCACGTAACATAATAATCGGCACACTAAGTGTAGCAGGCGTAGGCGCTGCAGGAACAGCAGGCTACATAGCACAAAGCAGAATAAGAGCGCGTAGAAATAGCGAAGCAAACGAATGGGGCTTAGATAACTAATTATCAAGTAACAAGTAACAAGTAACAAGTGTTACACCCGCTTACGCGGGAAAGATTTACTTGCAAATTGCGCGAAAGTGTAAATGCTAACTGTTCAAATGTAAGGGCATATAATGTGTGTAAACACTTTACACTCTACACTTTACATTTTACACTAATCAAAAAAGGTTTTTCGGAATTCCGAAAAACCTTTTTTGGTTGCTTATTTTTTTAGTATTGCGATTAGGGCGCCGCCTAGTGCGCCTGCGGCTAGGCTTGCTAGGATGTCTAGTATGTATTGTGCTTGGAAGCCTACGCGCATATCTATTATGGAAAAAATTACGATTGATAATATGGCGTATGCGGCGCCGATTATTAAGCCTTTAATTAGGCTTTTGCCCGCGTTGCGAATGCCGAACGCACAGCCTGCGACTATGGATATTACGCGCGCTATTTCTGTTACGGGGCGCACCCACGCGTTTGATAATTCGAAAAAGCCCATACTTACTGCGAACAGCAAAAATATTATAAGCGTAAGACAAACTGCAAATACGCTTCCAATTGCAATCTCGTACGAAGCGCCTTTAATTTTGATATCTTCTGACATAATTGTTACCTCTTTTTTTAGATTGAAAATTTATACTAATTTGATTTTAAGTTTAGAATGGAAAATTGAAAATTTGACTTGAAATGGTTATATGCTTATGTGTAAGTTTAAACACATATATTATAAGATATTGTACAAGCCTAAAAAAAAGAACAGCAAAATAGTTGCGTAAATACTGGTTTTATGGTATACTAGAAATGTTAAATTATAAATGTTGAATGTTAAATGGTTATACCGCTAGCGCGGGCAAGATTGAGTATTCAACCCTGTAAGGAGTATTTTTTAGATGAACAGTAATTTTAAAATTATTGCTAGCCCTTTTATGCAAAAGGATATTAAGGTAAGTAATTGCGGAGAGTGTGCTTCTAGTTGTCAGTCTGCTTGCAAGACTAGTTGTACTGTAGCAAATCAGTCGTGTGAAAATGAGACTAGGGTAAACACGCTAGAGCAGCAAAGGGAAGCGCAAGAGTAATAGGGGCAAGAACTAAGTAAGGCTTTGCAAGGCGACTACTAGCGGTTGTTTGGCGGGCTTAGTAATTTAGTAGTTGCTACAAAAGGCGGGGTAGTGGTTCACGCATTTAAAAGATTTGGTAAGCATTTTGTTTATGACACAGAAAGTGGAAGCTTGTTAGAGACTAGCAAGCTTTTTTATTTGCTTTGCAAGGCAGAGAGTGCAGTAGGTAGTGCAGAGAGCGCAGTTGGTGCAGAGAGCGTATTAGGCGGTGCAGAGAGCAGTAAACAGAAATGCGCGGGGGTTAGCCAACTTGAAAAAGAAATAGCAAAATTTACGGCAAGTGAGTTAGAGCAAGCAAGGCGTGATATAGAAACACTAAAAGTAGGCGAGATTTTATTTGTTAAGCCGCCCGATATAAAGCCACAGAAGTTGAACAGAGGGCTTAAGGCGATGTGCTTACATATTACGCACAAGTGTAATTTGGCTTGTAAGTATTGCTTTGCAGAAAGCGGGGAAGGTTTGTATGGGGCGGCAGATGAGTGTATGAGTTTGGCGGTTGGGAAAAGGGCTATAGATTTTTTAATTGCTAGTAGCGGGGCGCGACAAAACCTTGAAGTAGATTTTTTTGGCGGCGAGCCACTTTTAAATTTTGAAGTGTTAAAGGCTATTGTTTATTACGCGCGTGGGTTAGAGGGCAAGCACTCAAAAAAGTTTAACTTTACACTAACGACTAACGCACTAGCCTTAGATAAAAAGCACTTCGATTTTTTAAATACAGAAATTTTTAACGTGGTGATAAGTATAGATGGGCGAGAGAGCGTACACAACAAAGTACGGAATAATTCGTACAAGCGAGTTATGGATAATGCGAAAGCTTTTGTAAAGGCGCGTACTAGCGCGCGTGTTGCAATTGAGAATGGGGCAAGTGGAAGTGGTGCGACTAAAAAAGGCAGTAGCAAAAACTATGCTAGTGAAAACTCTAGGGGCGGGATAAAATCTTACTACATTCGCGGAACATTTACAGCAGAAAACTTAGATTTTGCAAATGATGTTTTACACATTTACAAGCAAGGCTTTAGTAATATTTCGTTAGAGCCGGTTGTTTTAAAGGGTGGGCATAGGCTTGAGATAAAAAGTGAGCATTTAGCGCAAATAGACAAAGAGTATGAAAGGCTGGGGAAGGCAGTCGCAAAAATAAATAGTGAAGTCTCAAAAGGTGAAATCTCAAAAAAACAAACCGCCGAAAACAAAGCGCTAAAAAATGAAGCGCCCAAAAATGCTAACAACAAAAATCAGCCACTAAATTTTTTTCACTTTAACATAGATAAGTTTACTGGTCCGTGTGTAGAAAAGCGTATTAATGCTTGCGGTGCTGGCACAGAATACATAGCCGTTACGCCGAATGGGGATATTTACCCTTGTCATCAGTTTGCCGGGTTTAGTGAGTATTTGCTTGGCAATGTTTATGATGGGCTTAATAAGGATAAGATATATATTGGCGAAAAATTTTTAAACACAACAGTATTGGATAGATTAGAGTGCGAGGCTTGCTTTGCTAAGTATCATTGCTCTGGCGGGTGTTTTGCGAACAGCGTTGTGGTAAACAACAATTTTTACAGCGTGTATAGGGTTGGTTGTGAGATGTTTAAAAGCAGGCTGGAAGTTGCGCTTGCGTTGCTATCCCAAAAATTGATGTAAAATAATGGATAAATTTGCATTAAACTGTTGACTTTGGTTTTAAAAAGTTATATAATTAAATGATAAGAGAACAAAACTTATCATAACGAATTTCTATTCCGCTTCGCTACACAAGGAAATTCTTTTATGATAAGATTTGTTAACGGGTGCTACACCCGCTTCGCGATAAAATTAAGATTAAATTAAGATTAAACAAACTACTTTAAAAAAGGTTACTAAAAAAATTGTTTACAAAAGACGGAGATTTTTAAATGTCTAAAAGAAGAAGCATAATTTGGTTGTGTGTGGTTGGTATTATATTACTGCCTGTTATGATATTTACTTTTATTAATGTTCCTTTTGGAAATAACGGCAGGTGGCAGTTAAGGGGCAGCATTCACGCAATAGATTTAGGTATAGATATTAGGGGTGGTGTTTATGCGATTTACGTAACAAACGCAGATAATCAGCAACAACTAACACACGCAGCGGTTGGTATGCAAGCAATACTTCAACAGCGCGGCTTTCCGCTTGCAACGGTTGTACCACTTGGTGCTAACTCACTACGTGTAGAAGTACCGGACGTAGCAGACCCTTCCCTTATACTAGAGTTATTGGGTGAGCCTGCTAGGCTAGAGTTTAGAATGCCGTATGCACTTGGCGATGCTGTTATTTTTGACTATAGGCAACTTATAAATGCCACGCCGGTTATTGGGGCTGGCGGTAATTATGAGATAGCCATTAACATAAGGTGGGAAGGGCAACAGGCTTTTGCGGCTGCAACGGCAGACCTTGCTAATCAGAGCGCACCTAACAATTATATAGCGGTGTGGGTAGGTGACACGCGAATATCAGCGCCTACTGTATCTACAACTATAAACTCACCAAACTTTGTTATACAAGGGCAGTTTACCCACGACCAAGCGCTTAGGCTTGCAACAACGATGATGGCGGGTACGCTAGGGCTAGAACTTGACTTGGTTCAGTCTAGTGTTATATCAGCGACCCTAGGTGAGAATGCTCTAAGGCTTGGGCTTATTGCGGGCATTATCGGTATGCTACTTGTATTTGCGTTTATGGTGCTTGTTTATCGTGGCTTTGGTGTTATAACAATTATATCGGTTTTGTTCTACTTTGCTATAGTAATGTTTTTGCTTGCGGTTATACCGGGTGTTGCGCTTACGCTTCCGGGTATTGCGGGTATTATACTCGGACTCGGAATGGCGCTCGATGCTAAAATAATTATATACGAGCGTATACGCGACGAGTTTAAACAGAACAAAACTTTAAGAATGTCTACAAGGGCGGGCTTTAGAAAGTCTTTGTCTGCTATTATAGACTTTAACGTAACAAGCGTATTATCAGCAATTGTTCTAATTGTGGCGGCGCGTATGTTTGCTTTGGGTGGTGCTGCTATAGAAGGCTTTGCGATTGTACTTTTAATTGGTATTGCGGTATCTTTATTTAGCGCGCTATTTATAACAAGAAAGCTTGCGCATATGTTTATGGCGTTTAACAGAGATGCAGACAAAATAAACCCGGAGAGTGACGAGTTTTCTAGAAAGTTTTTTGGGCTTCAGAGAATGCAAGAAGATGAGGACGCTTACATTTCACTAGATGATGAAGAGGCGGAAGATGCTGATATGTCGGGTGATAAGCCTAAGAAGTTGAGCCGTCGTGAAAGGCGCGAGCAAGAGCGTAGGCTAAAAGAAGTAGACAAAGAATTTGAGAGTGACAGCTCAGAGTTTGAAGCGCAAGCAGATGATATAGAGTTTGCACAGCAAGAGGGCGAGTTAGACCTTTTACCAGATGAGTTAGCAGATGTAGATTTTGTAGAGCCAGACCAGCAAAATTCAAGCGATGAAGTCGCAGAAGAAGATAAAGAATACTCACCAACGTAAGTAACTCAAGTAACAAGTAACAAGTAACAAGCATAAACATAAGGATTTTAAAAAAAAAATATGTATACTAAGATAAAAAACTTTGTATTTAAAGATTGGAAATATTCTAGGGCTTTGCCTATAGCATCTATTATATCGGGTGCGGTTTTTGCAATTGGTTTAATTATTCTAATTGTTTTGGGTTTTAACTTAGGGTTAGAATTTACGGGCGGAAAGCAAATTAATTTAACACTAGCAAATTTTGATAATAGACACGCGGGGCAAAACGGCGCGTACCACAGAGCAATAGAAGATGCGCTTCAATCAGAAGACTTAACGTATTCTAGGTTTCAAGTAGATACTACTAACGGTATTTTAATAATAACGTTTCAGTCCGACAGAAATGTTAACGAACTTACGGAAATTTTGTTACCATCTAATGGTATGGGCGCAATTTTCGATGCGCTTTACGCGGCGGGGTTAGTTACGGACGTGTCTGATATAGTTGTTCACGAGAGCAGTTTAAGTTATATCGGACCAGAGCAATCTCGCAGAATGGTTCAGTTTTCTATACTAGCAATTGCCCTTGCAACACTTTTGATGTTAATTTACGTAGCAATAAGGTTCCAGTTTTTAAGTGGGGTTGCTGCTATACTAGGTTTATTGCACGACGTTGGCATAATGGTTGCGCTAGTTTTAATATTCAGAATAGAGATAAACACAGCGTTTATAGCCGCGCTTATAACCATAATAGGTTACTCTCTAAACAACACCATAGTTGTTTTCGACAGAATAAGAGAAAACAGAAAGAAAGCATCTTTACAAAAAGCCTCGCCCGATGTTATAGTTAATAAGTCGGTAAGGCAGTCTATGGGTCGTATTATAGCAACTTCTTTCACAACTATGATAGTTATATTACTTGTTGGTCTTATTGGTGTTCCGCAAGTTAGAATGTTTGCTATGCCGATTTTCTTTGGCTTGGTTGCTGGTACTTTCTCAACTTTATTTATAGTGTCGCCTGTATGGGCAAAACTTGTTAAAAAACTTGGCAACGTAAAAATATTTAAGGCTAAAGAAAAAGAAGAGAGCGTGGAAGAGGGCGAAGGCTCTATGGATACTGGCTTGCTACAGCCGGCGCATATGTCTAATACAAAGTTAGATAAGCACAAGCCAAAGCAAAAAGCAAGTTATAAAAAGTCTGCTGCGGCTAAAAGAAAAAAGCAAAAGAGTAAAGACGATAAGTGGTTGGTTTAGTAAGTTTTGTATTACTAAATTACCAAATATGCTAAGCGCCCGTTAAATAATACTTACGGCGGGGTTTAAAAAATAAACGGGCTACAGCAATTGTTGTTGTAGCCTTTATTTAGTATAATGTTTAATGTTAAATTTTAAATGTTAAATTGTTGCACTGCTAGCGCGGGCAAGGTATGTTTGCAAATTGCTACAACTGCATAATGCAGATTGTTCAAAAGTAAAGTATTTATGTGTTTAACCATTTAACATTTAACATTAAAAATTTAAAATTGTATTATGAGAAAAATTGTACAAAGAAAAAGCACGGGGTCTAACAAAAAGCCTAATTCTAAGGCTTTGATTTCGCTTGCCCAAAAGTACAATTTTTCGGCTCTGTTTACAGAACTTTTGGCGGTAAGGGGTGTAGACTTTAACAACCTAGATAAATTTTTATACCCAACCTATAACGATTTAAACGACCCATTTTTGTTTAAAGATATGGGCGCGGTGGTAGAGCGACTAACACACGCAATTAATAGGCGGCAAGCAATTTTAATTTATGGAGACTATGATGTAGATGGTATAACTGCAACGGCAATACTGCATAACTATTTGGTTAGCAAAAGCGCTAAAGTTGTGCCGTACATACCGTCTAGACAAACCGGCTACGGCTTTAGGGTAGAGCCTATAAAAAACCTTATTAAAAAGCACGATGTTAAGTTGATAATAACAGTAGACTGCGGAATTTCTGACAATGCAGAAATCGAAAAGGCGCAAGGCTTGGGGCTAGATGTTATTATAACAGACCACCATTCTATCCCAGATGTATTGCCCGATTGCTTAATTATAAACCCAAAGGTAGCGGGGGATTATGTAGATGATACGCTTTGCGGGGCGGCGGTTGCGTTTAAGGTTGTGCAGGCGCTGATTTTAACCGAGGGTAAAAGAGATATCGCGAGGCTTCAAGCAGAACTTGCAAACTATATAGAAATGGCGGCGCTTGCGTGCATTGCGGATATCGTATCACTTACTGGTGAGAGTCGAACCATAGCAAAACTTGGGCTAGAGAAAATGGCTAACAACCCTAGTTTGCCGTTTAAGGTTTTTAGGCGCACGCTTAAAATTCGCGAGTATAATTCTACTAGCCTTGCATTTAATATAGCACCAAAAATAAATGCTGCGGGTCGGGTTGCTCAGGCGTCCGAAGCACTTAAAATTTTTACAACCCCAAATGTAGAGCCAGAAATAGAGGCTGTTATACTAAAACTTATAGACTATAACCACCAGCGCCAAAACATAACAACGCAAATAGTAGACTGCTCTAAAGCGCAATTAGATGCCGACTATTTATATAACAATAGGTGTATTGTTTTAAGTGGCGAGTGGGACGGCGGTGTTTTAGGTATAATTGCAAGCAGACTAACAGATGAATATACCCGCCCAACAGTTATACTCTCTAAAGACCAAACAGCTCTAACCACCAACCTAACAGGCTCTGCAAGAAGTTTAGATAGTATAGATATGCTAGAAGCCTTTTTGCAATTTGAGAATACGTTCGTTAAAGTGGGTGGGCATTCTAAGGCTTGCGGTGTAACGATTTGTGATAGTAAAGTAACGCACTTTACAAAAACTTTTAACGACTATTTAAATACCTTGCCGATAGAGTTTTTTTATAAAACGCAAGTGTTCGATTTAGACATAACCAAAAAGGAAGTGAGTTTGCAATTTGTTAAAGAGTTAGAACTACTAGAGCCTTTCGGTTTGGATAATCCGCGACCACAGTTTTTGCTAAACTTAAAAGAGGCAAAGGCCAAGCGCTTTAAAAACGCAAGCCAGCACATAAAACTAACATACAAGCAACACAAAGGGCAAAAGCCAGTAGGTAAAGCGGAACACTTGGCGGTGCAGAAGTCAGCGGTCGAAGTAGTGTCGGCGGGACAAGTAGTGCAATCGGCAGGGCAAAAACCAGCGGGGCAAGCAGAGTTAGATGTGGTAGGCTTTTCGTACGCTAATTTTCTAGATGCAATTAACAGCGGAGAAGACATAAGCCTAATACTACACCTAGGCATAGATAATTTTACAGATTTGCCAATTGGGCATATTAGATATATTCAAGTTGGTTCTAGCCGAGATACACAAAAAATTATAGCCAACTATCTAGAGCGACTTTTTGTGTATACCAGAAATTTAAAGCGAGATGAGAGTATGGCTAGGCAACAAAATTTAACTGCTTACAAGTGTGCCGAAAAACTAGCCAAAAAACTTGTTAAAAATATATATGGTACAATTTTTGTGGCAAGTAGACCAGAGACTTACAAAAACTTTTTAGAGATAGCGGTGGGGCATAATATTTTAACGGAAGTTTTTACGCAAACAGATTTAAACAATTATAATAGGCTTGTGCTTGCACCCTCTAAAAGTTACGACTTTTCGCGTTATAAAAACTTGGTACTGCTAGATAATTTTTTTGGCACGGAAGAGGGGCGCTTGTTCGAGTTTAGCGGGGACGTTTACGTAAAAGATACGGGCGGAAAAGTAAAGCCAAAAGCCACACAAGAAAAAGCAAACACAAAAGCCACGGATATAAATTTTTTAACTAAGCATTTAAAAACAGACAGAGACACTTTTGCAAAATATTTTTCTATACTAAAGCAATCTAGCCACATAAATTTTATAGATATGTACGAACTTTTCGACTTGAGCATAGGGCAGATTAAAGAGCAAAATAACAACCATTTCAAAAATGTAGAACTAAGCCAGTTTGTATTTTGCCTTTTAACATTTTTAGAGTTGGGCATTTTTACACTTGTTAAAAACAATCCGCTTAATATTAATGCAAGCGAGCCGCAAGCGGCAACACTTTTTAAACTGCAACTTAACAACAAAAACTCTAGTTTAGAAAATTCGGCTTTTTATAACGCTATAAAACAAGGTCGCTTGTAACTTTAGCAAGGGCTTGTAACTCGAGCAAGGACGCTTGTAAACTCAGCAAGGGCTTGTAATTTGAAGAAGGGCGCTTGTAATTCAACAAAAAAAAATGAGAGAGTTTAGGGGTAAATTAACGCACTTTAGTAAAGATGAGGTTAAACTTATAAAAAGTGCTTATAGTTTGGCAGAGAAAGCACACGAAGGGCAGATGCGCGAGGGTGGGCTACCTTTTTTTGTGCATCCTGTTGCCGTTGCGCAAATTGTGCTAGATTTGGGGCTTGATGCGACAAGCGTTGTATGCGCCCTGCTTCACGATGTTGTAGAAGACACCAGCGTAACCCTAAAAGAAATTGAGACTCAGTTTGGGCTAGAAGTTGCTAACATAGTAGAGGGGCTAACCAAACTAGAAAAGTTTAATTTCGAGTCTAAAGAAGAGGCGCAAGCAGAAAACTTTAAAAAGATGTTTTTTGCTATGTCTAAAGATATCCGCATAATTTTAATTAAACTTGCAGACAGAATTCATAATATGCGCTCTATTTGCGCAAAGCCCGTTAAAAAGCAAATTGCAACGGCGCAAGAGACACTAGATATTTACGCGTCCATCGCCGGCAGGCTTGGCGTTGCTAAATTTAAAGCAGAATTAGAAGACCTAGCCTTTAGGTATTTAGAGCCAGGTGCTTACAAATTTTTAGTAACCAACGTAGAAAAACAGCGCAAAAAGCAAAACCACTTTTTGCTTCAAGTTAAAGAGACTTTAAAAAATCAGTTAGCAGAGTTTGGCATTAATGGCGAGATTAAGGGCAGACCAAAAAATTTGTACAGCATTTTTAGAAAAATGAAAGCCTTAAATATTTCGCTAGAGGAAGTTTACGACCTTATCGCCGTTAGGGTTATTGTCGAGACAGAGTCAGAGTGTTATTCAATTTTAGGCACAGTTCATAAAATTTATCCGCCGCTTCCAAACAGATTTAAAGACTATATCGTTGTTCCGAAGTCTAACAAATATCAAAGCCTTCACACAACTGTTATGACACCGCACGGAATGCCTATAGAAATTCAAATCAGAACTTTTGAGATGGACGAGTTAGCAGAGTACGGAGTTGCGGCGCATTGGAAGTATAAAGAAGACAAGGCGGGTAAAAACAAACTAGATGATAAAATTGCGTGGCTTAGGCGCGCTCTAGAGTTAGAAGAAGACTATAAAGACAGCAAAGAGTTTTACTCTTTAATGAAGTCTGACCTTGGCGCAGATGAGATTGTGGTGTCCTCGCCAATGGGCGACTTATACAACTTGCGCGCGGGCAGCACACCAATAGATTTTGCATACGCGGTTCACTCTGAAGTTGGCAACAAGTGTACGGGCGCGAAAGTTAACGGCGTTATAGTTAAGTTAGAAAAGCCACTTCAAAACGGCGATGTTGTTCAGATTATTACAAACCAAAACTCTAAAGGACCATCAAGAGACTGGCTTAATATCGCGCAGACACCCTCGGCTAAGGCAAAAATTCGCTCGTTTTTTAAAAAGCAAGAAAAGCCCGAGAATATAAAGCGCGGTAAAGAAATGCTAGAGATGGAGGCTAAGCGTAGGGGGTATAAGTTGTCTGACTTGCTAGAGCCTGTGTCTGTGCAAAATGTTATGCGCCGCTATACGTTTATATCAGAAGCCGATATGTTTGCGTCCGTTGGTTATGGCGGGCTTACTACGGGTCAGGTTTTATTTAAGTTAATTCAGTTGCACGACAAAAAAGCAAAGGCGCAAATAAGGGCTGTTGCAAAGCAAAGCAAAAATATCTCAGACCCAAATGGTATTGTAGTGGACGGCGCAGCGGGCTTTTTAACTTCGCTTGCTAAGTGCTGTAACCCAGTTCCGGGGGACGAGATTGTTGGATATATATCTAGGGGCAGGGGGGTGTTGGTTCATAGAACCTCGTGTCCGAATGTTAGGGGGTTCGAGCAAGAGAGATTGATAGAAGCAACATTCAAGCGCGAAGCAGATGTTAAGCCTTTTAATGTCTCACTTCAAGTAACGGCGCACGATGAGCAAGGCGTTTTGGCAGATGTTGCAAGCATAATAAAAATACTAAAACTATCTATGTCTGCGTTTAACGCGCGCACGGAAAGGGGCGAGGCTATAATGAATTTTACTGTGCTAGTGCCGTCTTTAAAAGATTTAGAAGTTTTGTTAAATAAGTTGCGCTCTCATAGTAAAATTAAATCTGTATATAGGGTGTAGTTTTTTTAATTATGAATTATGAATTGTTAATTCAGAATTATGAATTGTTTCCGCTAACGCTATATTTTTTTATGACCTATGGTTTTAAATTTTACAACCAATTTGCAAAAGTTTGAACACGCGCTGAAGGAATTACCTTTGGCGTTTTTGCCATATTTTAAGCAGTACAAGAACAATGGGCAAGTTGCAGTAAGTATAGATTTGTTAGAGCAAACAGAGCAAAACTTAGGGCAAAATTTTGTTGTTCAAATAAACAACAAAACCTACAAAAGTAAGCCAGTTAACAACTCGGTAGATAGCCACCAAACGAAGTACCACGCACGAATAGCGCTTTATAAGGCTTTAAGCGCATACACAGGGGTTAAGTTGGCTTACGGCGCTAGCACAGGCATACGCCCACTTAAACTTGTTACAGACCTAAGCGCCAAAACTTTGCAACGCAAATATTTAATTAGCAAGCAAAAATCTAAACTGTTAATTGATGTTGCGCGCACGCAAAAGGCGCTAGGCTTAGACAAAGCCACAAACTTTGTAGATATTTACGTGCATATACCTTTTTGTATATCAAAGTGTGTCTATTGCTCTTTTTTGTCTGCCGATATAAATAAGCACAGCCAAAAGGTTAGCCCATATGTTAATGCGCTTTTAGCAGACATACAAAACATAAAGCAAGTTGTTCGCGCTAATAACTTACGCGTACAAAATATATACATAGGTGGCGGAACACCCTCAAGTCTGCCACTAGAGCATACAGAAAAAATTTTGCAGGCTTTAAGTTGTTTTGCTAGCGCGCTAGAATATACTTACGAAGCGGGCAGACCAGACACAATTACTGCTGAGTTACTAGACTTATTAGCAAAGTACGGAGTTACCAGAATTTGTATAAACCCGCAAACCTTTAGTGAAAACACGCTTAAGACAATAGGCAGAAACCACACCCTAGCAGATATATACAGCGCGTTTGCCCTAGCAAAAAAACATAACTTTATAATTAACACAGACTTAATTGCGGGGCTGCCGGGCGAGACTTTTAAAGACTTTAAAAATACCCTAACCAAAACGCTAGCCCTAAACCCACACAATATAACAATACATTCTATGTCTGTAAAGTTAGGAAGCCCCCTAAAACAAAACAATTTCTCTCACACAAAAAACGAAAAGGTAGTAGCAAAAATGCTTAAGTACGCGGGCAAATTGCTTGCCAAAAACAACTACAAGCCATACTACTTATATCGCCAAAAAAATATATCAGCAAATGCCGAAAACGTAGGTTATTTTCAAATTACAAATTACAAATTACAATGTACAAATTACAATGTACAAATTACAAATTGTGGCACAAAAAACCCTATCTCTAACCCAACTTTACCTAAACAACCAATGCCTATATCAGCGTCGTTGTTTAACATAAATTCTATGCACGACTTATACAGCATACTTGCGGCTGGCGCTGGGGGCATAAGCAAAATTGTAAAGTATAAAGTTCCGACTTCAACCGAAGCACAGCCTACAGAAACCCAAGTACAGCCTACAGAAACCCAAGCACTAACCATAGAAAAAATAGAGCGCTTTTGCAATTACAAAGATGTAGACTTATATACAAACAACTTTAACGAATTACTAAAGCGCCGAGATAATTTTTTTACTGAACATTTACACTAACCAAATACAAACTTAATCACGCAAAATTCTATGGCAGAATATGTAATTACTTACGCAATTTTGCTTTACATTAAGTTTTGTTTGTGGTATACTAAATTTAGTAAGCCCGAGTTGCTTACTTAACTATTTAACCTTTTGCAAGGGAGATGGCTTTCTCCAGTACTAATTTGTTTTAACGCAAATTAGTAACCACTCACGTTGCTTAAGGATTTGTTTGCTGCTAAAATATAGCCAGCGTTTTAAAGGAGTATAAATTATGTCTAGAGCAAAAAGGCAAGAGGCTGCTAAGGCTAAAGCAAAAAAAGAAGAAGAGATTCTATTTAGGCTAACGCCAGAAAAAAAGAAAGAAATCATTTCTAAATTTGCTAGGGGAGAGAACGACACAGGCTCTCCAGAAGTGCAGATTGCACTATTAACTTACAGAATAAACCATCTAACTCAACACCTAAAAACCCACAAGCACGACCACCACACGCGCAGAGGGCTTTTAAAAATGGTTGGTGTTAGGCGTAGATTGCTTACGTATCTAACAAACTTAGATATAGAGCGCTACAGAAAGTTGATAGCAGAATTAGAGTTAAGAAGGTAAGCAGAAAGGGTTGCATAATTTAGCAACCCTTTTTTCGTAGAGTTGTTCCGTAATCGTACTTTCCCGCGCTAGCGGGTGTAGAACTTGTTACTTGACACTTGATACTTGTTATTTAAATTCTTGTTACTTGATAATAATAGTTGCAAGGCATTCGTTTACGTACGTAAAAAATAAAAATCAAAACAAAATAAATACAAAAAACAAAAGGAAACAAAAAAATGAAAGGACAAATTTTTAAAACAGAAATTGGGGGGCGCGAAGTTAGCGTGCAAGTTGGGGCTTATGCACAGCAAGCGGGCGGCTCGTGCCTTATCAGATGCGGGGATACTGTTGTTTTAATTAATGCAACGGCAAGTTCTAAGCCACGAGATGGCATAGACTTTTTTCCGCTAAGTGTAGACTACGAAGAGAAAATGTATGCCATAGGCAAAATACCGGGTGGCTTTAAAAAGAGAGAGGGTCGCCCATCAGACAAGGCAATACTAACAAGCCGCCTTATAGACCGCCCGCTTCGCCCGCTTTTTCCGGAAGGCTTTTTTAACGATGTAACAGTTGTTGCAACGGCGCTGTCGGTAGACTGCGACATATCCCCAGAAGTTTTTGCTATGATTGGAAGTTCTATCGCGCTATCAATATCAGACATTCCTTTCAAAGGACCAACAGGCTCGGCTTTTGTTGGGCTGATTGATGGCAAGTATATTCTAAACCCAAACACAGAGCAACGCGCAAAGTCTAAACTTAACCTTGTCGTATCAGGCACTAAAGATGCTATTATGATGGTAGAGGCGGGTGCAAGCGAGATAAGCGAGGGCGAGATGTTAGGCGGGATAGAGTTTGCACACACAGAAATTAAAAAGCAAGTAGCCTTTATAGAAAAAATTGTAAAAACGCTTAAAGTTAAAAAGGGCGAGTATCCAATTGTTACAATAGATGCCGCACTAGAAAAAGAAGTTGCTAAGTTTGCAGACAAAATTATAGATAAGGCTATAAACACATTTGATAGAAGCACGCTTACGCAAAACAAAAAAGATGCTTCAAATCAGATTTTAGAGCATTTTATTTCTGAAAAACAAAAGGGCAAGTACGAGGGGCGCGAAAAAGAGATTGGCGCAATTACTTACAACGTAATTAAAGACAAAATTAGAGAGCGCATACTAAAAGGTATAAGACCAGATGGCAGAAAGGCAGACGAGGTTAGAGAGATTTGGTGCGAGGTTAGTTTGCTTCCGCGCGTTCACGGCTCTGCAATTTTTACAAGGGGGCAGACGCAAAGTTTAACCACAACAACACTAGGTATGCTCTCAGAAAGCCAGCGTTTAGAGAGTTTAGATGAAGAAGACAGCAAGCGCTATATGCATAACTATAACTTCCCGGGGTATTCTGTAGGTGAGGCAAGACCAATGCGAAGCCCGGGCAGGCGAGAGATTGGTCACGGCGCACTTGCAGAGCGCTCTTTAGAGGCGGTTTTACCAAGCGCGGAAGAGTTTCCGTACGCTATCAGAACAGTTACTGAAATACTAAGTTCTAACGGCTCTACAAGTATGGCAAGCGTTTGTGGCTCTACATTATCTTTAATGGACGCGGGCGTTCCTATCAAAAGCCCGGTTGCTGGTATTGCTATGGGGCTTGTGTTTGATAACCCTAAAAAAGTTGCGATTCTCTCAGACATTCAAGGGCTAGAAGACTTCTTAGGCGATATGGACTTAAAGGTGTCGGGAACAAAGCGCGGCATAACGGCAATTCAGATGGATATAAAACTAACGGGAATATCAAGCGAGATTTTAAAAAAGGCTATGGCTCAAGCCCTTGCGGGTAGGCTTTACATCTTAAACGAGATGCTAAAAACGTTGCCGGAAGTTAGAAAAGAGTTGTCCCCGCACGCGCCAAAAATTGTAGGGTTTGAAATCTCACCAGATAAGATAAGAGATGTAATAGGCTCTGGCGGTAAGGTTATAAACAAAATTATAGATGAGACGGGTGTTAAGATAGACATATCAGACGACGGGCGCGTAAACATAGCAAGCCAAGACACAGCAGCAATTAAAAAAGCGAAAGACTGGATATTGTCTATTGCAATAGACCCACTAGTTGGCGACAAGGTTAAAGGCAGAATCAGCAGAATACTACAGTTTGGCGCGGTGGTAGAATTTGGCACACGTAGCGGTATGATACACATATCAAAACTAGCAAGAGAGCGCGTAAACAACGTAGAAGACATAGTAAAAATCGGCGACAATGTAGAAGTAGAAATAATCAAAATAGGAGAAAAGGGCATAGACTTCAGACTACTAAAAAAGTTGTAGTAAATGTAGTTGTCTATACAGCCCAAAAATAAGTTATGTTAAATTTAAAAGCAACAAAAACAAAGCAAATTTTAAAAACATTATTAATTGCATTGTTAACTTTTGCAATGGCTTTTGCATTAGTTGCGTGCGAAAATGGAAACGATAATGGCGGTGAGAAAATGCCAAACATAGTAAGCCCTATAAACCCAGATGGCACATTAAATTTAGGAACATTTGTAAGAGCAATGACTAGGGCAGAAGCAACAGAACTAGAGGTAAACTGGAATAACTCGGTAGCGGGAGACATTACATTGGGTCCTGCCCCTAGTTTGCCAGATGTGTCAAGCCTATTAGGTGTGGCTGGCATTAGTGGGTTAAACCAACAAACTGCTAGTCCGCTAAACTCAACTTTGCCCAACCCACCTACCCTTATAAACCCACTAAGCGATATGGGCATATTTGAGATTTTTGCTGGAGAGATTAGCAAGATTTATGGTGGTCCTTTTGATATGCCATTTGATGCAACTTTACACGCAGTAAGCAATGGTGTTAATGGACATACAATTATAAGAAACGAATTCGGTAACCAAGTAGTAACGCAGTATCGCTTTATATATGACAATACGAGTTTTGCAAGATACGTTACAACAGTTGGTGGAGAGATAACACAAGATGAAGCGTTTGTTGTACCATTTACTAACTTCGAGCAAATCAGAGAAACCTTATTTTTGCCGTTTGTCTCAGAAGTTTTTTACGAGGGGTCTGAATATTTTCTAGACTTTGAGATGAGGTCTTCTGTATACACTAATGGAATGGCGACATTCATAAACTTTAGGGAATTTTACGCAGACTATTATACGGGCGATATAGAAAGAGACGAAGACGTAGAAATTGTGCTAGTGTTTGATAATATTGGGCGCTTGGTGCATTATTCGGCTCGTGTATTTGATAGCGGGTATATAGTTCACGATATGTATGCAAATATCTTTTGGGACAACAATGCAAAAGTTTTTACACCACAAAACATAGAAAATTTCATAGTACCATACGTACCGACAGCAGAAAGTATAGGTCATCATATAGTGTGTTTGGAAACTGGCGCTAATTTTTGGTATTATACAAAAGGACAAGTGGGTCAAGTTGTTAGAGTTTATGGTATAATTGGATTCTTTGACCGAAATCCCAAAGCGCATTGGACTTGGGATAATGCACTTTTAATAGAGTTTAGCGGTGCTAATGTTTCTTTGGTGCGTAAGTGGGACATTAATATTACAGGTAATGTAGAGATAGAATTTTTACAAGCGGGTACGGTTACAATTACACTTACAAGTTTGTTAGACAAAACAGTTTATAATACGTTTGAGATAATAGTTGTTGCTTAGTATGTATTTGCATAATCTCTCATATCTTATAAGATGTTAGAGATTATTTATAATACTAGTGGGCAGGGTGTAAGTAAGCCTAGTGGTGAGTGTGGAAGTGAAAGCCATATTAACAGTCATAATGGCGCTGATACCAAAAGTCGTAAGGGCAGTCGGCGTAGGCTTTATTTGTCTATTTTAACTAACAGCATAATTGCAGTTGTGATTACTGCAATTTTTGCTGTTACTTTGGTTGGCAGAATTGTAGAGACTGGCGCGCCCGTTTTAAGTGGGGTTACTTACAGGGGCAATGCGGCTTATGCTAATATCTCACTTATGTTTACGCTTAAGGGACAAACTTACGAGCATTTAGATAGCACGCTTGAGATTCTTACATACTTAAACACACCCGCAACATTTTTTATGTCTAGTAATTTTGCGTCGTCTAACGCGGACACAGTAAGGGGCTTGTCTACAAAGGGAAGCGAGGTTGCCATAACGCGCCCTGTGCATATCACAGACGGGTTTGATGAAATTGCGCAGGATTTAACACTTGCGGGTTGGTTAATATCCGCCTTAACAAGAGATGATGTGCGGCTATACTCGCCTGCTTTTACAACTACGCAAAACGCAATAAGTGCATCGGGCGCGCTAGGGCTTAGTTTTATTTTGCCAACACGGCAGTTGCCGACACTTGAGACAAACCAAGATAGGCTGATGTATTACGCAACAACAAATATTCAGAATGGTTATATAATACTTGTGCCGCTTTCTGCACATACTGTATTACGTAGAATTATAGTAGATTTACAAGCGCAAGGCTTTGAGTTTGTTACAATAAGCGAGAATATAAAATAGTGTAAAGTGCAGAGTGTAAAGTGTAGAGTGGTTACACCGCTAGCGCGTGCAAAATTGATTTGCAAATTGCGTACACATACAAATTGCAGGCTGTTCAAAAGTAATTGCATTAATGAATATAACAACTTTACACTCTACACTTTACATTTTACACTTAAGAAAGAAAATTTACATTACATCTAGCAAAGGAATTATTTATGCATAAATTACACACATTTGATAATGGATTAAGGCTTGTAGTAAAGCCGATTAACACGCTTAGAAGTGTTACGATAGGGATATGGGTTGGGGTTGGCTCGGCAAACGAGGCAGACGATGTTAACGGCATATCGCACTATATAGAGCATTTAATGTTTAAGGGTACTAAAACGCGTACCGCTTTTGAGATTGCCGACACTATAGACAGTTTGGGTGGGCAGATAAATGCCTTTACATCTAAAGAGGCAACTTGCTATTTTGTTAGGTGTATAGACGAGCATAAAGAAAAGGCATTTGATATTTTGTCAGACATACTAATAAACTCTACTTACGAAAAAGATGCGATGGAAAAAGAGAAAGGCGTTGTGCTAGAAGAGATTAAAATGGTAGAGGATACGCCGGACGAGGTTTGTTTTGAGCTTTTAGCAAGCGCATATTTTAAAGGTCATACGCTTGCGCAAACAATTTTAGGTCCAGCAAAAAACATAAAAAAGTTTACTAAAAAACATATCACAGACTTTACAAAAGTGCATTACAATGCCAAAAATATTGTTATAAGCGTGGTTGGTAATGTAAATTTTGAAGATGCTAAAAATCTGACAGAGCAGTATTTTGCGCACTATTTAAAGCCGTTCGATAATACTTACAACGCGGCGCAGGTCGAGCATACTACAAAGCCTTTGTTTTTGTCGCGCGAGAAAGATATAGAGCAAGCCCACATAGCGTTTGCATTCCCATCAACATCTTTCACGCACAAACTTCACAACGCAATATCTATTTTTAATAATGTGTTGGGGGCGGGTATGTCGTCTAGGCTTTTTCAAAAAATAAGAGAAGAGTTGGGGCTTGCGTATTCTATATTTTCGTCGCCCTCGGCTTTTTCTAAAAATGGTATGTTTTGTGTTTATGTGGGTACTTCCCCAACAACTGCTAAAAAAGCGGTGCAGGCAATTAAAAGCGAACTCGAGCGCTTCAAAAAAGAGAGCATAACAGACTTAGAACTAGCGCGCGGTAAAGAACTTATTAAGGGCGCGCTTATAATGAGCCAAGAGTCTACCCAAGCGTCTATGAATATCTACGGCAGATACGTGCTTTTTAGAAACGAACTATTCAACATAGACAAGCGCATAGAAGAGATAAACGCCGTAACGCACGACGATATAAAGCAAGCGGTAAGCCATTGTCTAGACTTTACAAACGCAAGCGCCTCATACGTTGGCAAAAAACCTTTCGATGTACTAGATATAATAAGCAAGGGCTAATTCGTATTGTTCGTAAACTTTGCTGTAAAAACTTTTTTAAGCAAGTGTGTAAAAACGCTTGCTTTTTTTTGTCTTTTATGTTAATATATATTTAACAATTTTAACAGTTTGAACAAAAGTATTTGACTAGAAAAATAACTTTGGGGGAAGTTATGGGGAAGAATTATTTAAAAGTTAAATCTAAGCAAGTTAACAAGCAAAGGGGATTTTTTGCGTTGTTGGCTTTATTTTTTATTACGGTGTGCCTTTTAACATCGTTTTCTGTTACTTTGCTTTTTGACAGGGGTTTTAGAGATAGAGTGTTTGCAGATAGCAGATTTTTTTCTAGCGCAACAGACCCTATATGGATAACCAATTACAGACAACTAATGAACATAGGAAACGAACTAGCCCTATGCTCAGACTTTTGCGATTATGCAGATAGCGGCAGCGGCAAGTTTTTACTTAAAGATGGTCATTACAGACTAGCAGACAACATAGTTATACCGGGCGGGCTATGGCAACCTTTTAGCAACAACTTAACCGCTGGGCATTTAAACGGGGCTTTTAGTGGCGTTTTAGATGGTAGAGGTTTTAGTATAAGTTTTGAACAAAATGCGCTTGTTACAACTGCGGGCGGTAATTGGGGCATTGTTGGTGCTAGTGATGATGGTGCTTTTTTTGTAAATTTAGATATTTACTTGCCATATTCAACAACTATAAGAAGAACAACCGCAGCAAATAATACGGGCGTTTTAGTAGGTACAGCGGCTAGGTCTAGAATTCAGAATGTTAGTTTAAGGGGTGAGGGTAGACTAGAGGCTTTAGCGGCGGCAAACAATTTAGGTGGGCTTATAGGCGCTTTGCATACTACAAGTTTGGGCTTAAACTTATCTAGCACGATTAATGTAATAGCGCCAAATAAAGATAGCGTAGGTGGTCTGGCAGGTGTAGCAGATTTAATTATGTATTCTTTTGCTAGCGGAGATGTTATAGGTAGGCATAACGTTGGTGGGTTAATAGGCGGCGCGGCTAATGTTGAAGATAGTTTTGCAACGGGTAATGTAACGGGTAGAACTACTGTGGGCGGTTTAGTAGGTAGAATTACAACTTCTGCAAGCGCTATTAATAGAAGTTTCGCATCTGGAAATGTTACCGCCGAGGGCAATTATGTAGGCGGGCTTATAGGCTGGGGCGCTGGTAACACAAGAGATACTTTTGCTACGGGCAATGTATATAGTTTGGGTAACAACGTAGGCGGGCTTATTGGTAGCGGGCTTGCTATGAGAAGTTGGGCATCTGGCAATGTAACTGGCGCTAGTAATGTTGGCGGGTTTTCAGGTCTCGCGCAAGGTATAGGTAGTAACAACGCGGCGTTTGGCAATGTAGTAAGCACGGGCAGTTCTAACGACCCAACAAACCCGGGCGGGCTTGCGGGTGGCTTTATAGGTAACTTAGATAACGCGGGGCAAAACACGATGGGTACAGTTTTAAACAATTTAGTAACGGGTAGCGTTACCAACACAGCAACTAGCGGATATGTTGCGCTAGGTGGCTATGCAGGACGGCAAGGGTTACGCCAAAATAACTCAACTGTAAGAGACCCATATACTAACGAACTTATACAAGTTGTAAATAGGGGCGCGGTTCTTTTAGGCAACCACGTTATTGCAACAAACGAGATATCTGCAACTAATGGCGCTACGGCGTTTATCGGTAGCCTTTTAGGCAGACAAGATAGCGCTATATTTGGTATTAATGGTGGCACTTTTATAAGCAACCAACTTGATATGCATTATGTTGGTGTGCATTTAGAGAACATAGTCTATACAAGTGGTATAGCACTAGCAAGTTTAAGGGCGTATTGGGATTTAGGCTATACTTCAGTTTTTACAAATGCGGGTTTGGTCTCAAGGGGTAATTGTGAGATATTCACATTAGATGGAACAGCATATTTGGGTTCTACAGCATTTACAGGGTTTACGAGTGAGAACTGGGTATTTAATAGACAGCATTTTAATAAGCACGTTCCATATTGGATAAATTTTCCTGTTCCGAATGCAGAATTGCCTCGCACAACTGAGTATGGCTTGGCGGGCAGAGAGCATATAATTACAACTGCATACCAGCTGGCAAATATCGGTAGTGGCAGACCGCTTGGGGAAGATGGCGCAAGGTTTGGTGTTTTTGATATTTACGTTTTGGGTAGCGACATTGTAGTTACGGCGGGTTATATGCCTGCTTTAAGGTCTGCGGGTGTTGGGACTGCTTTTGGCGGAATATTAAATGGTAACAGTTATCGTATAATTATAGAAGGCGAAGTTTTAGGGGTTGGCAACGTATTTGGTATTATTGGATATGCGAATGCGGCAGTTGTACACGATTTGACTATATACTTACCTTTTGGAAGTCGCTTTGGAAGCAACGGCAATTATGTAGGGCTTTTGGCGGGGCGCTTTGTGTCTGGCAATGTATCTAGGGTAGATGTAATTGGCGGGGGTGAAGTTTTTGGAAACGCGATTGTTGGTGGTATAGCAGGTTTTGTAAATGGCGGGCTTTATAGACAACTCTTAACCACAGTAAATGTAAGGGGGCAAGCACACAATGTTGGTGGTATGTTTGGGCATATGCTTCATTTTACGCTAAGAGACAGTTTTGCATTTGGCAATGTTTACACAGCAGGAATAAGGGCGGGCGGTGTTTTTGGCTACGCTTCTAACCCAGTAATAGAAAGGGTTGCTGCATTTGGTAATGTAACAGGCTCTAATTTAGTTGGCGGGTTTGGTGGTATTGCTTCGCACGCTATTCAAATAAATAATAGTGCGGCGTATGGAAGTGTTACAGTTACGGGGTCTTCCACTAGTCCGATTAACGCTAATATAAATGGTGGTATAGCGGGTGGATTTTTAGGGGCAGTAGATAGGTCTGCGCCTATAATAAGGTATTCGTTCGCTTTTGGAAATTTATACTCTGAGGCTTCAAGCGGTTATGTAGCGCTTGGTGGGTTTGTTGGTGTAGTAAGGGGGTATCTAACGCTAACTTCTGTCGCTTCTTTGTCTGATAACTTTGCTAGCAATGGCGCTAATGTTACAGTTGGAAGTTTGATAGGTTTAACTACCCACACGGCGCCGGCGGCTAATTCTACCGCACAGTTTACGGGGACACTTGCGTTTACAGCGGGCAGGACAACATTAGTTAATGGCGAGATTCAGCCAATAGGTTTGGCTAGCCAATTTCTTAATATAGTAAATGTAGAAAATATTCAAAGTGTAGATGTAGGGCAGTTGCTAGCAGAGGGCGGTTTGCAAGAGATGCTTGAGCATATGCTGTGGGATTTTAGGTCTAACGTTGGGGTTTGGGTTAAAGATAAGAGCGAGTGTATATTTTGGCTTGCGGGCGAGTTTGCGGATAGTAATAGGGACAAGGGGCGTTACGTTGGTTTGCCTATGCTTAAAGGTATGCACCCAAATTATGCTAATAGGGTTAACTTTCATTTTAATGCTAGTGGTGGCTTTTTTGGTGGCGGTGCAGAAAATGTTATGCGTTTGTCTCAGCGTATCAGAACGCCGCGAGTAATTGCGCCAAGCGTTATGCCAGAGCGCGAGGGCTACAAATTTATAGGCTGGGCAGATAGCGGGGGCAATATTATATTCGATGCAAACGGCACATTTTTAGACAATAGAGAACTTTTAGCGCTAGCATTTATAAGCCCAGCAAGAACAATATTTGCTTTTTATGCGCTGTGGGAATTTATAGCAATTATACAGCCAGAACCGCCGTGCGAGCCATACGAGCCATATTATCCTTGTGAGCC
>WQRI01000018.1 GCA_009786825.1 Bacillota bacterium | reverse complement strand
CAGTTGCTGGAATAGTTGCTGGTGGTGTAGCACTAACGGGGGTAGGTGGTGCTGGTGCGTGGCTAATATTCCGCCGCAGACCAGAAGACGAGGTTATGTAAATATAAAAAGTGAAGAGCAAAAATGCTCTTCACTTTTTTGTTATTGAACACTTAACATTGAACACTGAACAATGGTTAAGCGCATTAATACAATAACTTTTGAACAGTCTAGCAATATGCACCTATACGCAATTTGCAAATAAAATCTTGCCCGCGCTAGCGGTTGTAGCCATTATTCAATATTCATTGTTCATTATTCATTCAAACCTTTCAATATTCTATTGAAAGGTTTGCTATTTAGGTTCTGATAGCGGTAGGCTGTTAGTTTTGCCTACTAGATAGTCTATTGTAACACCGAAATAGTCGGCTACAATTTTTAGTTTTTCGGTGCAAGGCTCGCCTCTGCCCGCTTCCCAATGAGAAATTGTAGACCTGCTCTCTTTAAGGTCGTCTGCTACTTTTTGTTGGACAAGCCCACGCTCTATACGTAATTCTCTAAATCTTTCTTTAAAAGTCATATGTGTTACTTATATTGAACACTTAACATTGAACACTGAACAATGGTTAAGCGCATTAACACAATAACTTTTGAACAGTCTGCAATATGCACCTATACGCAATTTGCAAACAAAACCTTGCCCGCGCTAGCGGTTGTAGCCATTATTCAATATTCATTGTTCAATATTCATTTGAACCTATTGCAAAACTGGTTTTGCAATAGGTTCATTTAGGTTCTGACAGCGGTAGGCTGTTAGTTTTGCCTACTAAATAGTCTAGCGTTACATCAAAAAGGTCTGACAATATTACCAGTAGTTGTATGCTGGGTTGGCTTCTGCCCGCTTCCCAATGCCTTATTGTTGTGTCTGTTACGCTTAATTTTTCTGCAAGTTTTGCTTGTGTAAGCCCGCTGTCTAGGCGTAGTTCTCTTAATCTTTCTTTAAAGTGCATATACTTATTATATAACACTTGCGTCAAATTTTGACCATTACCGACAAAATTTTTACGGATAGCGTAAAACGCTTGACTTCCGTCAAAAATTGACGTAAAATGTAGGTATAAGGTTTGTGTGGCGAATGCAAGTAAAATCCGTATTATAATTAAATTTGCTTTATTCCTTAAGTGTTCTAAGTTGTGGTGATACGCGAGCGCGCAGATATATAAAATTTTTTAGCCTTGTGATTACGCGCGCAACTATAAAAGCCGAACACTACCTGAAAACTGCGGAAGCACTTAGATAAAAAATTTATATATCAAGTGCTATTCAACAGTAACAGACTTTGCTAAGTTTCTTGGTTTGTCTGCGTCTAGGTTTAGTAGGCGCGCTGTAAAGTAAGATACAAACTGTAGGGGAATAACGCTAACAAGTGGCGTTAGGGCTGATATTACGTTTGTAGACGCGTCCATTAGTGGCAAGTCTATTTTATAGTCGTAGCAAGCGGCAGATAAATCGTGGTTTGTTAAAGCCAAAACTTTAGCGCCGCGTGCTTTAACTTCGTAAAGCGCATTCTGCATTTTGTCGCGCAAGGCGTTATTTGTTAAAAACGCCACCACCAAATAATCTTTTTCTATAAGCGCTATATGCCCGTGCTTAAGTTCACCCGCCGGATAGGCCTGACAATGTATGTAAGTAATTTCTTTAACCTTTAAACTAGCCTCAACCGCCGTTGCATAGTCTTGCCCGCGCCCCAAAAACATAATGGCTTTTTGCCCCGCAAACAATTCACTTATTTGTTTAAACTCGGCTTCGCGCTCTATAACTTCGCGCGCAAGAGAAGGCAACTCTAGCATTTTGTTCTCTAACTCTTTTATAGTGCTACGCGCCTGTTGCTGCACCTGCCCTTTACCACCCAACTTTTTGCCCATATAAATTGCTAAGCCGTAAAGGGCAACCAGTTGCGCGTTATAAGCCTTTGTGCTTGCAACCGCAACCTCAACGCCCGCCTTTGTATGTATAACGTACTCGGCAAGCCCCGCAATAGTAGACATCTTTCTGTTTACAATTGCAAACGTTAAACACCCGCGCTCTTTCGCAAGAGATAGCGCCGCAAGCGTGTCGGCTGTCTCACCGCTTTGAGAAATTGCTATACAAAGCGTACTGCTATCTATTAAGGGGTTTGCGTATCTAAACTCTGAAGCAATTTCTACGCGTGTGGGCAAACCCGTTAGAGACTCGAATATCGGCTTTGCTAAAAGCCCCGCGTTGTATGCCGTTCCGCAAGCAACCATAACCACGCTCGTAATATTTTTAAACTTGGCTTTTGGCAGTTTTGCAAAGCAAGTATGCACACTTTTAAGCGTGTCGTGCATCGCCTTAGGGATTTCTCTAATCTCTTTTAGCATATAACTTTGCGTGTTTGTTAAGCAGGGTATGCCCTCGCTCTCATCATACACTATAGACTTTTTCGCAACCGCCTGCCCGCTAAAGTTGTAAAACTGAATTTTATCGTTCCACACAAACGCAATCTCATTATCTTGCATTACAAACATAGTGGGCGTGTGGTTTGCAATCGCGTCCGCGCACGAAGCCACATAACTAGAGCCGGGTTCAAACCCAATAACCAGCGGGCTTTGCTTTCTAACGCACACAAGTAAGTCGGGGAAGTCTGAGTTTAGTATGGTTAGGGCATATGCGCCCGATAGTTTAGACACAACGCTTAATATGGCGTCTTTGTAAGCGGAAAGAGAGATTGTTTGCGATATTGTTGTGGTGGAATTTGTTGGTGAAGTATTGCTGTTGTTTTTTTGCAACTCTAAACTAATTAAATGCGGCACAACTTCTGTATCAGTTTGGCTTTTAAATTCTATACCGCTTGCTTCAAGTTGTTGTTTAAGGCTTGCGTAATTTTCTATAATGCCATTATGCACAACGGCAATTTTACCCAAAAAGCAAGTGTGCGGGTGAGAGTTAGTGTTAGAAGGCTCGCCGTGCGTAGCCCAGCGCGTGTGTGCAATTCCAATATTAGATTGCAAACTTTTAGGTGTAATTTTTTCAACTTCTAAAACCCGACCCTTACGCTTAAAAATTATAAGTTCATTTTTAGTAGAGATATCATCAGTTTTATTGTTTTTTGCCACGCTATTTTTTGTAGGTTTGTTTTTTATAGGTGAATTAGTTTCGGGGTTGCTTTTTTCTAGCAAGCAAATGCCCGCGCTATCATAGCCCCTATATTCTAAACTTTTAAGCCCTTCAATAAGTATAGGCTTTGCATTTTTGTTACCAATATATCCAAATATACCACACATAAGTAAAACTCCGTATTAAATAAATAATTGAACAATGAACATTGAATATTGAACATTTGTTACACCGCTAGCGCGTGCAAAATTTATTTGAAAATTGCGTATAACTGCATATTGCAGACTGTTCAAAAGCTTTTGTGTTAATGTGCTTAACCATTGTTCAGTGTTCAATGTTCAGTGTTCAATGAAAAAGGTTCAATGAACAATGTTAAGTGTTAAATTTTTTATTGTGTTTGCTACAAGGGATACGCTCTCGTAGTTTTCGCCTTCTACAAAAATTCTTAGCATACTTTCCGTGCCACTTTTTCTTATAAGCACTCTGCATTTTTTGCCAAGTTTCTTTTTATAGTTTTCTACGCTTTGTGTAAACTGCGGGCAGTCTAAAATTTTAAAGCACTTAAGCGGTATGTTTATAGATATAACCGGTAGCAGTTTAAGCGACTTAAGCGTTGCATTAAATTTGCGTTTACTACGAGAGAGCATATTAGCAATGTAGGCGGCGGTGTACAAACCATCTCCGCAAAAAAGGTGTTCGCTTAAAATAATATGCCCAGAGTTCTCGCCGCCAAGCGCAAACCCATTTGCTCTCATTTCTTTTGCTATGTGAGTGTCGCCTATATCTGTTCTTATAAAGTGGCAACCAATTTTATGCAAAGCGTTTTCTAAACCCGAGTTAGATGTATGCGTGCCAACTACTGTACTTTGCGAAAGGCTACCTTTGGCTTTTAAATCGGTTGCTAGTAGGTATAAAATTTTATCACCGCAAAGCAAGTTGCCATCTGCTAAAACGCCTATAATTCTGTCGCCATCGCCATCAAAAGCAAAGCCAATATCAAGCCCTTGTTCCACAACAAGTTTTGCAAGGGCAGTCACGTTTGTAGAGCCGCACTTAACATTAATTTTTTTGCCATCGCCACTAGTATTAATCGCACTAACTCTAGCGCCTAAACTCTCAAAAAGTTTTTTTGCAAAGGGTGAAGTTGCCCCGTTAGCGCAATCTAGCCCGATTTTTAAAGTAGATAGGGGTAGGGGGGTGTCGGTTGCAGAAGCCTTACTAGAGCCAACCACTTTTTCATCTACAAACATCTCAAGTATATAATCTGCATACTCTTTAAATTGCTCTGGCTTAAACTCTAACTGCCCGCCTTGATGTAAACTTTGGGCGTTATCATCTGCGCACAACTGCTCTATAAGGGCGATTTGCTCAGCCGTAATTTTGTTGCCATCTAAATTAAAAACCTTAACGCCGTTATAGTTAGGCGGGTTGTGAGAGGCGGTTATAACAGCCCCAAAATCTACAGACATTGTTTTAGAAAGGTAAGCAACTACGGGCGTTGGCAAAACACCGCCCAAAATCGCTTTACCGCCAGCACTAGTTATGCCCGCAGCAAGTGAGAGAGAGAGCATATCTTTACTAACTCGCGTGTCCGTGCCAATCAAAACGGACGGGCTATAAACAATATTATAATAAGCGTCTATCTCACGCTTTTTAATATTCACTAACGCGCGCCCCAATTTATACATTAGGGTCGGGGTGATTTTCTCGCCAACAATTCCCCTAATTCCATCAGTACCAAACAGTTTAGGCGGGGGGGCTTGCTTAGTTTCAGTTTTTTGTACATTTTGCTTTTTTTGCGTTTCACTCATACATTTAACATATGTAGGGCGCACTATTTTGGTTACTTAGGTAAGCCTTGTTTAAAAACAAGGACACTTAAATAAATTTTGAAATCAAATTCTCTATAAAAGTTCTGCGTTGTGGTGAGACGCGGTGCGAAGGTGTGTGAAATTTCGGCATTGTGACTACGCCCGCAACTTGCAAAATATAAACCCTACCTACAAAACTGCGGAGGCACTCAGCAAGAAATTTCACACCCTGAGCGCAAACAAAGCAACAACGAAAAATTTTACACACTTCGCACCATTTTGAACGAAATACAAAAAACTATCATTTTTGTAAAAAATTACGCTAAAATGCTTGCCTTTTATTTTATTTTGTTATATAATGGAAGTATAAACTTGGGGAGTAGAAAAAGTGTATTAAACGCACTTTGTTCTAAAAACAAAAACGGAGGAAAACTTTTTATGAAAAAGTCAACTAACAAAAAGGTCAGGGTACTTATTGTTGAGGATGATATCCAAACACTTAACAGCATTATCGAATTTTTGTCTAATGACGAGCGGTTCGAGATTTGCGGACAAGCACAAAACGGAACGGAGGCTATAGCGCTTATAGACACAATAAATTTCGATGTTTGCTTGGTAGACATTGTTTTACCAGAGATAGACGGATACGGCGTGTTAGAGTATGCAAAAAAGGTGAAGCCAGAAGCGAAAGTTATAATGCTATCAGAACTAGGCGGCGACAGCCTTATAAACAAAGCGGAAGCAAAAGGGGCAGACTATTATATGCTTAAGCCTGTAGATTTAACTACGCTTGCAACGCGTATGCTAGAGGTGCATTCTCCAAAATCAATCACCGCGTATGAAAGAACCAGCGTACTACCAGACAGAAATACTTTCCCCAGAGAAAAAACGCTAGAAGAAAAAATTACAAACATATTTATAACAGTAGGCATACCGGCTCACATTAAGGGTTATAACTTTTTGCGTGAAGCAATTAAAATGGCAGTTAAAACTCCCGATGTCATAAACGCAATAACGCGGCGGCTCTACCCCACAATAGCAGAAAAGTACGACACATCCGCCTCAAAAGTAGAGCGCGCGATTCGCCACGCAATAGAAGTAGCGTGGAATAGGGGCAAGATAGAAAACATAAATCACATATTCGGTGTAAAAATATACAACCACAACGAAAAGCCAACAAATGGCGAGTTTATAGCGTTGGTAGCGGACCGTATGAACCTTGACGGCGCTAGTTAACAACGTTAAGTAAGTATGTGCTTCGTTATACTGCGTTGAGATTTACGTTTCGCTCAGTTGCGTACGTGTAGTACGCGCCTTCGCGAAGCCGCATCTCGCCTTGTCTAACTTGCACCTACTTACTTAACGGCTAGTCTAAACTATATTAGTGTTAAATGGGTTATACAATAAACTTAACGGCTAATCTAATACACATTAACAATGCCCGCGATGTTAAACTGTAAAAGGATACTCGCGTAACAAAGGAAGCATATGCTTTATTACAATAAGCACAGAGAGAGGTCTGTGCTTTTGGTTTTGTGGGTGCGAAAAAAAATTTAAAGTGGTTTCAATTTATAGACATTTATTTTTGTTTGTGGTATACTAGATGTTATGAGTACAGAAAACAGCATAATTAAAGAAGTAGATAATAATAGTTTATTAGATGCCGTTAAACTTTTGGCTAGTGGCGAAGTTGTTGCTTTTCCAACAGAGACTGTTTACGGGCTTGGCGCTAATGCGTACGATGCGTTGGCGGTTGCTAAGTTATACGATGTTAAGGGGCGCGGGTTCGACAAGCCTATAACGCTGATGTTGCACTCTGTAGCAGATATAGAAAAGTATGTGGTGGTAGACGAAGTAAATAAAGAGTTCGCTTATGACGAACTTAATAAAGGCAACACAATAGTTTTCAAACTAAAAGACAACAACCTAAAACACCTATCAAATGCAACAAGCGCAAAAATCACAACCCTTGGTATTAGAATTCCGCAAAATAAAGAAGCACTAGATTTATTAAAACTATCAGCGGGGGGGCTAGGGGCGCAAGAGGCAAAAGGGGCAGGGGCAACAAGTGGTGTGGCAAACAGCACAGCCGCGGGCTTTCCGCTTGCAGTAACAAGCGCAAACCTATCGGGAAGCGCGTCTAAATCTATCGCCGCCGATGTATACAAAGAAATTGGCGATAAAGTTCCGCTAATACTAAAGTCAGACATCTGTCGCGGAATAGCCAGCCGCGTAATAGATATATCAAGTGGCGAAATTTTAATAAGAAGATAAGTATTTAAGGTTTGCTACAATTCATAATTCTAAATTCATAATTAACAAAAAAGGAACGTGAGAAATCTCACGTTCTTTTTTGTTGGATTTTGGGGTAATATGGCACATTTGTTTTTCATAAACTATATGTATGCGAAGGTATGAAGACTATTATCAAAAAAATACTGCTTACAGAGATAATGCTGTTAAGGACACGATATTAAGGGCAGAGAGAGTGGGGGGCGGCTTAGGTGGCTCTGGTGGTTCTAATAGTAACCGCAGGTATGGCGGGTATAGTGGCTCAGGTGGCTATAATGGCTCAGGTAGTAACGGCGGTTCAGGTGGTAGTTATATAGTTTATAAAAGTGGGGACAGTTCGCGAAGCGATAATTATGCATACGTAGATAATTCTGCTAGGCACAAAACTTTTAAGCAAATTGTTATCCGCAGGCTTATAGTATTGGGCATTGTGGCTATTATGTTTTTTGGCTATCTAGAGTTATTCATATCCCCCGTTATACGAAGCGTAGCGGTGGCTCAGGTAGATAATCTTACTGTAAAGTCGTTAAACACAGCCGTTAGGGAAGAGATTAACAACGGCTATGGCTACAACGATTTTATAAACACTCTAACCGATAACACGGGGCGCATAACAATGTTGCAGGCGAATACTGCCGCTATAAATAGGTCGGTTTTGCGCATTGCGTATTCGGCGCAGTTAAGCATAGATAGTTTTGGGCGCGATGGGATAGAGCTGCCGCTTGGGGTTTTTACGGGGGTTGCGCTACTTGCGGGTTTTGGTCCAGACCTAAACATAAGGGTTAACACAGTTGGTCACGTGTATGTAAATTTTTACTCTAGTTTTGTGGGGCAAGGCATAAACCAAACGCGCCACAGAATTTACGTGCAACTAACAAGCACAGTATCTATAGTTGTTCCAACAATCACAAACGCAGTAAGAACCCAAGTACAAGTCTTGCTAACAGAAAGCATAATAGTTGGGGAAATTCCAGACTTTGTTTGGGGCGGCTTTTTAAATAATAATTGATGTGCGCTCAGCATATAAAATTTCTATCGGTTGTTTGCCTATGGCTGTCGACAAAACTTGTCAAAACTTGACAATGTTTTTAGGTGTAGGTGCTAGACATTTTTAGTTGTATTTGTTATGCTATAAGTGTATTGTTTTTAAGCAGATACAAATATAATTTATGTTAAAGCATTAGTCGAAACGGGGCAAGCAAACTAGGAATTATCGCGAAGCGGGTGTAGCGTTCGTTAACAAATCATATCATAAAAGAATTTCCTTGTGTAGCGTAGCGAAACAGAAATTCGTTATGATATGACTTTGTTCTGGTAATGGTTTAAAAGTGAGGCTTTTGTGCAAAATTTAGTTTTACCAAGTTGCGGTTACGAACTTTGCAATAATGAGATGCAGTATGTAGATGGTGGGATAAAGTTTTTTATACCCTTCCTTGCGCCATTGCTGTTTGCTGCTAATCCGAAAAAAGGAAAGCAGTTGTTAGATTTGGGGCGGCAAATTATGCCCACTATGCGCTCTTTAGGTCGTATTAACGAGAACACTATGAGGCGCACAGTAGATGCTATGTCTGATACAGTAGGCGGCAGACCAAACCACCTAAAGTTTGCCTACCAACACTACCTAGAACACCTAAGACAAATCGCCGAATCTCAAAAATAACCAAATATAATCTAACCGACATTTCAATTTAACCAACACTTCAAAAAAAGGCTAGCCAAAAATTCGCGCTAGCCTTTTTAAGTTTAGAGCGCTAAAAGAAAAAATCCCCCTTTGCCTATTTGCCCCTTTGTACCTTTGCCCGTTGGTTTGATAGGGGGATTTTGTTTTTGAGACGAAAAATGTTTGGGTGGATTGTGATTAAAACGGCTTGACAAATTGGGGAAAAAGGTTTATACTTGTTAGTGGAGGCTTTTTTAATGGATATGTTGCGAGATAAAATTGAAAAAATATTGGACGAAGTTAGGGCGGCTGTTTTGGCGTGTAGTGGGTCGGCGGCTATTTTAGATGTTCGGGTAAAGTATTTGGGCAAGGCGGGTGCTATTACTGAACTTAAGAAGGGGCTTAGAGATGTGGCTGCGGAAGAGCGCCCGGCTTTTGGTGCGCTGATTAATGATGCGGCGGGGGAGATTGAGAGCATAATAGAGAGCAAGCTTAGCGAGATTAAACTTAAAGAGTTGAATGCGCAGTTAGAAAGCGAAAAGATTGACACTAGCGTGCCGTCTTATTTTTTTGGCGGGCATAGTGGCGGATATGGTGGAACGGGGCAAGTTGGCAAGGCAGATAAGACTAATAGTGGGGTAGTGTCTAGCGGTGTTGCTAGTTTACCTTTAGGCTCGTACCACCCGCTAACGCTTGTTAGGGAAAAAATGGTTGATATATTTTTGCGACTGGGTTTTGAAGTGAAGGACGGACCTGAGATTGAGACAGACTATTATTGCTTTGAGGCTTTGAACATACCAAAAGACCACCCGGCGCGCGATATGCAAGACACATTTTATATACAAAGCAAAAGCAAAGAGAAGTTGGTTTTGCGAACTCACACGTCCAGCGTGCAGATTAGAACAATGCTTAGTGAGAAGCCACCGCTTAAAATTGTTGTACCCGGCAAGGTTTACAGGGCAGACCACAGCGCAAGGCACTCGCCGATGTTTTCTCAGCTAGAGGGGCTTGTTGTGGACAAAAATGTTAACTTGCAAGACTTACTTGGGGTTTTAAGTTTGTTTGCGAAAGAGTTGTTTGGCGCTGATACAAAAATCAGATTCAGACCATCTTTTTTTCCGTATACAGAGCCATCTGTAGAAGTTGATATGGTTTGTATATTTTGCGCCGAGGGCAGTAGGTGTTTGGTTTGTCAGAACTCGGGATATATAGAAATTTTAGGTGCGGGGCTTGTTCACCCAAAAGTTTTGGCTAATTGCGGGATAGACTCTAAAGTTTACAGCGGGCTTGCTTTTGGTGTTGGGCTAGAGCGCGTGGCTATGCTTTTATACGGCATACCAGATATAAGAATGTTGTTTGAGAATGATGTTAGGCTTTTAAGACAATTTGTTTAAGAGTTGGCTTAAAAAAAATTGCCTAGAATAAATTTGCCTAGAAAAATTTTAGCGGTGTAAAAATTTAGCGGTGTAGTAATTGCTTAGGAGAAAAATATGAGAGTACCAGTTTCTTGGTTAAAAGAGTATGTAAAAACAAATTTGACTGCCGAGGCTATTGCTGAGCGGCTTACTAGTGTTGGGCTTGAAGTAGACGGCGTAGAATACGCGGGCGGGCAAATCGGCGGTATAGTTGTTGGTAAAATAGAGAGCGTACAAAAGCACAAAGATGCAGACAAATTATTAGTTTGTATGCTTAATGTTGGGTGTAAAGACAATTTAGTGCAAATTGTTACGGGCGCTAAGAATGTTAGCGTTGGCGACTTGGTTCCTGTTGCGCTGGATAGTGCGACCATTGCAAACGGCAAGCAGATTTTTGCGGGCGAGATTAGGGGTGCAAAGTCTTACGGAATGCTTTGCTCGGGGGACGAGTTAGGCATTACAGAGTGCGATTATTTAGGTGCGGGGGCTGATGGCATACTAATATTAAATAGTGCAAACATACCAAAAGCAGATTTAAGCAAGCATTTAAAAGTGGGCGAGTGCATACTAAAAGTTTTGGGGCGCGATGAGTATGTTTTAGATGTATCTGTACTTGCTAATAGACCAGACTGCCAAAGTGTTTTTGGTGTTGCGCGCGAAGTGTCTGCCGCGACTAACTCTAAACTTAAAGAGTTAGATGTTAGTTTTGCTACTGACAAAAGCCTTAGGGTAGCACAAAAAATTATAAACGAGTGCCTTACAGACTGTTCTTCTTACACGGCGCATTTTGTAGACAACATAAGTGTTGGAAATTCGCCAAAATGGTTAAAGCACCACTTAAAAAACGTTGGGGTTAACAGCATAAATAACATAGTAGATATATCTAACTATGTGCTTTTTGAAGTTGGTCAGCCACTACATATGTTTGATGCCGACAAAATTGATGGCGCTATAACAGTTAGGCGCGCGCGAGAGGGCGAGAAGTTTGTTGGGCTTGGCGGGGATACGGGCGTTAAGTTAACATTATCTAAAGAAGACATAGTTATTGCGGACGACAAAAAAATTCTAGCGCTTGCTGGTATACTAGGCGGGCTATGCTCGTCTGTTAGCGCGACCACAACGCGCGTTGTTATAGAGGCGGCAAACTTTAGCAAAGCGCTTGTAAGAAAAACATCTAGGCGCTTAGGCTTATCAACGGACAGTAGCCGCCGCTTTGAAAAGGGCGTAGACAACACAAGCGTAGAAATCGGCTTGAACAGAGCGCTACATTTACTGCAAAAAATAAGCCCGGGCGCAAAAATTTCTGCCGCGCGCACGCAAGTGGCTACAAAGCCCAAAAAAGCAAGTTTGGTTTACGCGCTTGCAGATATAGAAAAGAAGTTGGGCATTTCTATAAAGGCAGATACGCAGATTAAAATATTGAACTCGCTTGGCTTTGGTGCAAACATAACAAGTTGTAAAACAAAAATCAATTGTATAATTCCGCACTACAGACAAGATATAGAAACTTACGAGGATATAACAGAAGAGATTATAAGAATTTACGGCTTTGAAAAATTAGTGCCGACCTTGCTTGCTAACTCGTGCATCTCACTTGGTAAAAATTTACCGGCAAACAACAAAATGGCTGAATTGAAAGTGAAGTTAATTGCAAAAGGCTTTTTAGAGACAATCACATATTCGTTTATATCTGAAAAAGATTTAGCAAATTTGGGTATGTCTGCCGACTTTATAAACAACAACACTATACATTTGCAAAATCCGCTTACGGAAGAATTTCAGGTTATGAGACCAACCCTTTTAGCCTCTCTTTTAAAAGTTGTTGCATCTAACTTATCTAAGCGCAATTTAAGCGCTAGGCTTTTTGAAGTGGGTAAGACTTATTTGCCTAGTAAGGCGAGTGGTGAAAAAGTGGCGAGCCAAAAAACCAAAGGACAATTTGAACTACCCACAGAAAACAAAAAACTTATATTTTTAGAGTATGGCGCGGGGGCAGACTTTTTCTCTGTTAAGTCTGTGCTGGATACTATTAGTGATGTTTTTGGGGTGAGATATAAGGTGGTAGATAATGTAAATACTGCAGAGAACTCTTATTTTCACCCATATCAGAGTGCTTCTATAGTGTTGGATTGTGCTAGTAATAAGGATAGCGCCAGTAAGAAAGATTGTGATAGAAATAAAGATAGCGTTAGTAGTAAAGACAGGGCGACTAACAAACCAACGTCACTTGGCACTATAGGCACAATTCACCCAAGCACTTTACAAAACTTTGGCATAAACGTACGCGTTGTAGTGTGTGAGATTTGCTTAGATACGCTGTTTGCTAGTGCAAATAAGGCGGTAGCATTCAGCCCGATATCAAAATACCCAAGCGTGCAACGCGACTTAAGTTTTATTTTAAAAGACACGATAAGGGCGGGCGATGTTATAGATTTGCTAGAGCAAATAAAAACAGAAAAATATAACAACATTTTGCAAGATATAACTTTGCAAGATATTTACAAGGGCGAGCAAATAAAAGAAGGGCATAAAAGTTTTATGTTTAACTTCACGTTTAACAGTTTACAGCGCACGCTAAAGGACGCAGAAATTAACGAAGCGATGGGTGTGGTTGCAGATAGTTTGGTTAAAACCTATAACGTAGAAATTCGAGACGCTTGATGTATGGTTTAGCCGACCGCCTTTGGCGGTGTAATTAGCAATAAATGGGGCGAGACAAATTATGGATATTACAAAACAATTAGAGTTTGATGTTGTACTACAAAAGGTTGCAGATTTTTGTTACACATCGTCTGGTAAAAATGGCATTTTGGAGATTAAACCGAATGCCAGTTTTTCTGTTGCAAAAGGCTTGCTAGAGTATACATCAGAGGCACACAGGCTTTTAAATGTTAATTTGGTAAACCCGCTAGACACTCTAGATGATGTAGCCGTGGTGCTACAAAAACTTAGCGTTAAACAGCGCTTAAGCATTTCAGAAATTTTAGGGGCGGCTAGGCTGTTGGCGGTGTCTGCAAAAGCAAAGCAGGCTATTGTTGGTGGGGGCATCTCAAGCAAAGTACCACTACTATCAAAACTTGTAGAAAACATTGCAATCTATAAAGATATAGAGACACAAATAGATAACACCATACTTGATGAAAACACGCTTAAAGACACAGCCTCAGCTTTACTCTCAAAACTTAGAAAAGACATTAAAGCCACGCAAAACAAAGTTAAAGAAAAGTTGCAACAAATTGTTAAGTCTAACGCCAAATTTTTGCAAGACCAACTTGTTACTTTGCGTGGGGATAGGTTTGTTATACCCGTAAAGGTAGAGCATAAAAGGGAAGTGCAAGGGCTTGTACACGACACTTCAAGCGGCGGCGCTACGCTTTTTGTAGAGCCACTAGCAGTAGTAGAACTTAACAACGAAATTAAAACACTTGCCGCGCTAGAGGCGCAAGAGTGCGAGCGCATTTTAGCAGAGTTGTCTACCGCACTCTCAAACATTGTAGACTGCTTAAAGCAAAACGAAAAAATAATTGTGCGCTTAGATATAATTTTTGCTAAGGCGCACTATGCAAATGCAACAAAGGCAAGCGCGCCACGCCTAAACGACAAGGGTATAATAAACTTGAAAAGCGCAAGACACCCCCTACTAGATGTTGCGCGCGTTGTGCCAATAGATATATCTATTTTGCCGGGCGCAGACATATTAGTTATTACAGGACCAAACACAGGCGGTAAAACTGTTGCGCTTAAAACAGTAGGGCTTTTGTGTTTAATGGCAAGTGTGGGTATGTTTATCCCGTGTTACGATGAGAGCGAGACGGCAGTATTTGACGCGGTGTATGCGGATATTGGTGATGCTCAGAGTATAGAGTATAACCTATCTACTTTCTCATCGCATATGAGCAACATAGTAAGAATTTTGGCAAGCACGGATAGTACGGCAAGCCAAACCAACAAAAATAAAGGTAGTAAAGGTGGTAAAGATAGTAAAGCACAAAGCGGTAAAGCGCTAATACTGCTAGATGAGTTAGGTTCTGGCACGTCCCCTTACGAGGGGGCGGCGCTTGCTGTTGCAATAACCAAACATCTTTTAAGCACCAACTGCAAAGCGATAATAACTTCTCACTACACAGAGATGAAAGAATTCTCGCTTCAAACCCCGCGCATAGAAAAAGCGGCTATGGAATTTTGCCCCAAAACTTTTTTGCCAACCTACAGACTAGTTATGGGGCAAGCGGGCAGTTCTAACGCGCTAGAAATCTCTAAAAACCTAGGGCTTTCAACCGCAATTATAGACACAGCAAAGGGCTTACTTAATAGCGAAAGGGTTAAGTTAGATAAAATTATAGCCGCCGCTCAAAGCGCAGAATTTAAAGCAAACAAAGCAAGGCAAGAGGCGGAAAGTCTGAGGGCAGACCTAGCAAAAAGCCTAGCACAAACAAAGGCTCAGCATACAAAACTATTAGAGAGCGAGCAAAAACTTTTAGCCACAGCAAAAACCGAAGCAAAGCGCATAAAGCAAGATGCAGCCCAGCAAGCCACAGACATCATAAAAGAAGTATCAGCCCTTACAAAAAGCCATAATGCCAAAGATATTTTCAAAGCGCGAGAGATTAAAAACCAACTGCTTAAAGAGAGCATAGAGGTTTACGAACCGCCGACTTTGGATATGGCAGATTATACAGAGAGTAAAATTTACGCGGCGGGAGACACAGTTTACGTAAAAAGCCTACAAGCAGTTGGGCAAGTTATAAGTGCAAGTGGCAAGCAAGTTGTGGTGTCTGTTAATAATATGCAAATGCGCTTTAAGGTGGGGGACTTGCTAAAGCGTAAGGCAAATGTGGCGGGGGCGGGGGCTTCTACTTCAAGGGCTTCAAGTAATAATTCAAACCTTAACGCTTCAAGCGCTAAAAAAGCCAACAGTAATTTAAAAGCGCCCGCTAAAAATAGAGTTGCAGGGGAAGTAGATGAAATAGACATAAACGCAAAAGACTTAAACATTCAAGCCGAGTTAAACTTACTAGGCTACAGCGTGTTAGATGCGCAAATAGAGTTTGACAGTTTTTTAAGAGAGTGCGATTTGGCGGGTCATAAACTTATCAGAATTATTCACGGAACAGGCACGGGCGCGCTTAGAAAAGGGCTTACAGACTACTTTAAAAGATACAAGCGCATTAAAGAATTTCGCCTAGGCAGAATATACGAGGGCGATACCGGCGCAACCATTATTGTTTTGCGCTAATTCTCAGTAAGTAAGTGCTAATTTTAAAGCCGAAAAACCCTTGTTGTTGGTACTAACAGTCACATTATTTAAAAAACTAGTAGGCGCAATTTTCGCGTTCATAAAAAATTAACAACTAATTAACAGAATTAAATTATTTTCAACAGTTTATTAACAATGTTAACAGAATATCCATTAAAAATTCATAAATCGTGTGTGAAACACTTGCAATATTTTGCAATATGTGCTATAATATGTATATAAAGTTATAAATTTTGAAAAACTTTGAAATTTTTCTAAGTTAAAACCAAAACCAAAAACAAAATACATACTATAAAGTTTTGCATTATACACATTGTAAAAATAATGCAAAAAAGGGAGCAAATTATGTCAGTTAAAATTTTAGCAGTAGACGACGATTTAAACATCTGTCAACTAATAAACCTTTACTTAACAAAAGAGGGGTACTTAGTTGATATTGCAAACGATGGTGAAGAGGCTCTTGCAAAAATTGCAGAAACCACTTACGATGTTATTCTTTTAGATGTGATGATGCCGAATATGGACGGGCTAGAGACACTTAAAAATATAAGAGAGCAAAAAATTAAAACGCCGGTAATTTTCTTAACGGCAAAGGGCGAGGCTATAGACAGAATTACGGGGCTAGACTTAGGCGCAGACGACTATATTACAAAGCCACCAGAATGGCAAGAAGTAATCTCGCGCGTAAAAGCAATATTACGCCGCTTAGCGTCCGACGAAGAAAAGCGCGTAGTTATAGCAAACTTAGATGTGTGTATTTCTAGTTACATCGTAAAAGTAGATGGCGTGCCACTAGAGATGACACCAAAAGAAATAGACCTTTTATTTTTCTTAGCAACAAACCCACACAAAGTTTTTACAAGAGAACAACTTCTTAATACTGTTTGGGGTAAAGACAACAAAGATGTATCAAAGTCTGATGTAAGAACAATAGATGTTCACGTAAAGCGTATACGCGAAAAACTAGGCGAAAACCACACGTGGAAACTAGCAACAGTTTGGAGCGTAGGCTATAAGTTTGTAATAAACCCAAGTTAATAAAATCAAATTACAAATAGCAAATTACAATGTACAAATGTTAAGCCCATAATATATTTAGCGTTTGAGCAGCTAGAATAGGCTTTACGTATTATATTTAAAATCTTAAAATTCGCCTATCAAGCCGTTCAAAAGTTTATGCTTTAATGAGTTTAAAATTTGTACATTGTAATTTGTACATTGTAATTTGTACATTGTACATTTTAAACTATGTTCATTTTAGGAAAATTATCTACAAGGGTGATGTACTTTTTTAGTACGCTTTTTGTAGCCGTTTTAGCGTTAGTATTTTTGTTTTTAAGGGGGCAGTCTGGGGGGACATTAATTGTGTTGCTGGTTGTGCTTCCGCTTTGTGCGTTGGCTATAGTAACAACTTACGTGTTTGCCGTTTACGAGCATAAAAATTTAGAAAAGTGCAGAAAAGAAATAATGAGCGTATCGAAGCGCATACTAGCGGGTGACTATAAAGAAAGAATAACCCACGCCGTAATAGATAAAGATTTAGACGAGATAATATTTGCGTTTAATTCTCTAGCCGCAAATTTCGAAGATATGGAACAAGTGCGTAAAGAATTTATCTCTAACGCCTCGCACGAATTACGCTCGCCGCTTACAAGCATACAAGGCTTTATACAAGGTATGTTAGATGGCATAATTCCGCCAACAGAAACAAAAAAATATCTACACATAGTTTTTGCAGAAACAAAAAGGCTAAACTCTATAATAGCAAGTATGCTAGAGTTATCTAGAATGGAGTCGGGCAAATACCCGCTTAAAAAAGAAGTGTTCGATATTAACGAACTTATAAGGCGAGTTTTGGTGCGGTTCGAGCCTCACATTTTACGAAAAGAGATGTCTATACAAGCAGACTTTGTAATAGAGACGTGCCAAGTAAAAGCAGATAAAGAGCGTATAGAACAAGTGCTTGTAAACTTAGTAGACAACGCAATAAAATACTCACCTGCATTCACAAAAATAAACGTGGCAACACACTTACACGCAAATAAAGTTTACATATCGGTGCAAGATGCGGGCATAGGCATATCAAAAAAAGACCAACTACTAATATGGGACAGATTCTTTACAGCAGACAAGGCAAGAACCCCGGGCAAATCTAAAGGAACTGGGCTAGGCTTATCCATAGTAAAGCGCATAATAGACGAACACAACGAAGTTATCTGGGTAGAAAGCAACAAGTCAGAAGGCTCTACATTCATATTCACACTATCCCTAGCAGCAGAAGCAGAAACATCAAGCCAACCCAAAGGCAAGTATAGCCTGTAGTGGTAGATTGTAGGGGTATATTGCAAAGGCATTTTGTTGTGGTAGAAACTTAATATTCAAAAAAGGCTAGTCGAAAATTTACGCTAGCCTTTTTAAGTTCCGCCTTTTTTTATGAAGATTAAAGATTTAAATAAAAAATAGTAGGCAGAGTAAGCGGAAGCCCGCCCTAAGTCAATACCTACTTACTAATAGTATATACAATTTTACCCATAAAGTCAACTATTTTATGTAAAAAGCTTTATTAAAAATTTATTGGGGGTTAAACACCTAGGAATTATCGCGAAGCGCACGTGATATGCGTAAGACTTTGTTCATTTTGAGAAAATCTTTAAATGTTGTGGGGGTAAACGCTTGTTTTTTTGGGGGGAATGTGGTACACTAGAGAATAGTGAATTTGTGCGGGTTGGTGGAATAAGTGTGGTTTGGGAATGGGTAAATATAAGTTTTGGAGGGAATTATGTCGGCATTGGCAAAGTTGGATAAGCAAACTTTTGAAGGGGTTAGTAAATTGGCTATCGCAAAAAGAGATGGGAGAGAGCAATCTTTTGAGGCTAGTAAAATTACTGAGGCCATTTATAAGTGTTTTTTGGCGACCAAAGAGTCTAACTATATTGTTGCGGTAGAACTAACACTTGAGGTTGTAAAAAAGATTGCTGAGATTTACGGCGAGAATACTTTTTCTGTAGAAAATGTTCAAGATTTAGTCGAGACGGTTTTAATAGAAAAGGGCTTTGTTAAGTCGGCTAAGTCGTATATTCTATACAGAGACAAGCGCTCTAGGCTTCGCGACGCTAAAAGTAAGATGATGGACGCCGTTTGCGAGACGCTTCAAGAGACCAACAGAGACAACGCGAATGTAGGAAATTCCCCATCTGCCAAGGTTTTGCAAATTTCTGAGATTGCCTCGGCTAAGTATTATTTGGACCGAGTTATTCCGGACAATCAGTCTGCCGCGCACTTAGATGGCGATATCTACATACACGACCTTGCTTGGTATGGCAAAACGCTTACGTGCATACAAATTCCGCTTGATAGGCTTTTGCGAGACGGCTTTAACAATGGTCACGGCTATATCAGACCGCCAAAAAGCATTAAAACAGCGGCGGCGTTGGCTGCTATAATATTACAAGGCAACCAAAACGATATGCACGGGGGGCAGTCTTTCGCTTACTTTGATAGGGATATGGCTGAGTATGTTAGGGCAGAAAAAGCGAAGCAATACGAAATTTTAAAAGGCTCTTTAAAAGAGTTAGGGCTGAAGGCAAGCAAGGCTAAAATAGACAAGTTGGTTAACGACAGAACAAGGGAAGAGACATCTCAAGCGATGGAAGGCTTTATATACAACCTTAACACTATGCACTCGAGAGCTGGCGCGCAGGTTCCGTTTTCTTCCATTAACATAGGCACGGACACGACGGCGGAAGGCAAAATGGTTATAGAGTGTTTGCTTAAGGCTTACGAAAAAGGGCTTGGCAAGGGTGAAACACCAATATTCCCGAACATAGTTTTTAAACTTAAAGAGGGCGTTAATATGAAGCGGGGCGAGCCAAACTACGATATGTTTAAACTTAGTATGAAAGTGGCGTGCAAGCGCTTGATGCCCACGTTCGCGTTTTTAGACTCTAGTTTTAACAAGCCATTCAGCGCCGAAGAAGTGGCTTATATGGGTTGCAGGACGCGCGTAATATCTAATTGTAATGGCGAGGCGCAGACAAACTCTAGGGGCAATTTATCTTTCACATCTATAAACTTGCCGCGCCTTGGGCTTCGGGCAAACAAAAATTTAGACGAGTTTTGGGCTTTGCTAGACAAGACTTTTGAGCTTTGCGTAGAGCAACTACTTACAAGGTACGACTTGCAAAAAAACTTAAAGGTTAAAGACTTTCCCTTTTTGATGCAGCAAAAACTTTATATGGACAGCGAGAGTCTGAAGCCTAACGACAAGATAGAGCAAGCGATAAAGCACGGCACACTTACTGTTGGCTTTATAGGGCTTGCAGAATGTTTGATGGCGCTGGTTGGTAAGCACCACGGGCAATGCGACAAGGCGCAAGAGTTGGGCTTAGAAATAGTGGCTCATATCCGCAAAAGGTGTGACGAGGCTATGGAAAAATACGGCTTAAATTTTTCGTTACTAGCAACGCCGGCAGAGCAGTTAAGTGGTAAGTTTGTGCGCTCTGACATACAAAAATTTGGCAACATTTACGGGGTTACAGACAAAGAGTGGTATACAAATTCTTTTCACGTACCGGTTCAATTTGATATCTCAGCGCTAGAAAAAATTAAACTCGAAGCGCCATACCATAAGTACTGTAACGCGGGGCATATTTCTTATGTAGAATTGCCCTCAGCACCAGAACACAACCTACAGGCTTATGAGGCGCTTTTAAACGCGATGTCTAAAGCGGATATGGGTTATGTGGGTATAAATTTTCCGGTAGATGTGTGTGCAAGTTGTGGCTTTAACGGGGTGATAAGCGAGGCGGTTTGCCCTAAGTGCGAGTGTCGCGAAATACATAGGGTTAGGCGCATAACGGGATATTTGTCTACGCTGGATAGGTTTAACGATAGCAAGTTGGCGGAAGTTAAACACAGGCAAATTCACAATATGTAACGTTGCGGCGATGTATAAATTTAGCGGGGTTTTTGTTTGATTTTCTCTCGGTTGTTCGCTTTGCGAACAAAGGTTCGAAAATTCAAACAAAAACCCCTTTGCTCAAAAAACTTGTGCATATAGACATAAAGCGAACGTTAATATTAGTCGGCTGGGGTAAGGTAAAAAATAATGAGAATTGCGGGTATTGTTAAAGAGAGTATTGTAGATGGCGAAGGGCTTAGGTTTGTGATTTTTGTGCAGGGGTGTCCGCATAGGTGCGAGGGCTGTCATAACAAAGATACGTGGTGTTTAGATGGCGGGCAGATTGCTGATGTAGATAGTATTGTTGGGCAGATAAAGCGCTTAGACACAGATGTTTACAGCGGGATAACATTCTCGGGTGGCGAGCCGTTTTTGTATGCAAAAGAGTTAAGCACTATAGCAAAAGAAGCGCGCGCTTTGGGCTTAGATGTTGTTACATACACGGGCTATACATACGAACAAATTTTGGCAGATATACAAACAGAGATAGGCGGGGCAGAAAAAGAGATAGCCGAAGCAATAGCAGAAACAGCAACAGAAAGTGCGACAGAAATAGCAACGAAAAGACCAACAAAAAGACCAAAAGAAGCCAACAACAACTCACACAAACTAGACCTTTTAAAAAACACAGACACACTAATAGATGGCAGGTTTGATAACAACTTAAAAGACTTGTCCCTAGCCTTTAAAGGCTCTGCAAACCAAAGAACCATAGATGTTAAAAAAAGTTTAAGCGCGGGCAAGGTAGTAGAGTATTAAATCAAATAACATATTAGATAAATTTCAATGGCAATGAGTATTAAAGACTTGTTGCTATTTATTTTTTACCTTTAAAATGATTACATTAAAGCGAGATATGTTTTTAAGTTTTTGAAAAAAAGTTTTGAAAAACAGTTGACATTTGGTTTATTTTATAATATACTAAATGTATATTCAATGAATAAATATTCAGCGAAGCGGGGGGTTCAAATGGAAAAACAGAGTATTCAGTTAAAAAATGAAGCGGTGCTTGGCGGTGTGGCAAGCGTTCAAACAGATGCACAAACCAAAATTACTAGGGCTAAAGCAAAAGAGATTACGCGTGAGAGAATACTTAATGCGGCGGTTGTTTTGTTTTCTAGAAATGGTTTTTCGGCTACTAGTGTTCAGGATATTGCTAGGGGTGCTGGCATTAGCGTTGGACTTATGTATAACCATTACAAAACAAAAGAAGATGTTTTTTTAGAGTTAGTGAAGCAGGCGCTGTTAGAGATTAGAGAGTTGAAGCATATGCTTGAAGCAAACGAATGCCCGCTAGTTGTGTATACCACTTTGTGCGATGAAATAATACTGGCGTTTAAAACAAGCGAAGAGTTATCTATGTGGTTTAGTTTGCTCTCACGCCCACTTGCACTCGGCAATGAAGAAGATTTGACAAAAGATTTTATAAATTACCACAAAAGTTTTGTAGATGTTTTATCTGCGTTTATAAAGAAGGGGCAAGGGGCAGGTAAGTTCAAAGCAGGTTGCCCCAAAAAAATGGCACAATTTTTTAAAGCAACTCTGCAAGGTTTGTGTGCGTTACAATTATCTTTAAAGCAAGATTTTGAAGTGCCTTCACAAGAAATGCTAATGTCGATTTTAGTAAATTAAATCAAAATAGATTAAGGAGTATTTTATATGACAAATCAAGAATTAGAAAATCAAATAGAAAATGCAAGCCAATTAGAAAATCAAATAGAATTAGACAGCCAAGAAATAGAAGAAGACCCGCGGCTTGATAAGCCAATAACAACAAGTTTTTTGCTAAAGTTTACTATACCAACAATCATCTCATTTACTGTAATGAGCATATTCGGCGCGATAGATGGTATATTTGCAGCAAGAGGTATAAGCGAAGAAGCGCTTAGTTCGGTAAACTTTGTAATGCCTTTCTTTACTTTTTCTATGGCAATTGCCGCTATGCTTTCTATGGGTGGCTGTGCATTAGTTGCTAAAACAAAAGGGCAAAAACAATTTGTTAAAGCGCGGCAAATTTTCACGCTTTTAACCATTACTGTCTTTTTAATAAGTGCGACTTTTGCAATATTCGGCTGGATTTTTAGAGACGGCATTTTAAGGTTGTTGGGTACGGACGAGTGGGTATTTGCTATGGCGCGCGACTACATACAGCCACTGATACTTATGATGCCATTTATAATGGTGGGTATGTTTTTGATTCAGTTTTTAATTGCCGAGGGTAGACCCGTCGTTGGAATGATAGCTAGTATATCGGGTGCATTTTTAAGCACGGCACTAAACGCGCTGTTTATATTTGGCTTTAATATGGGCGTTGAGGGTTTGGCGCTTGCTACGGGTATTGGTTATGCTGTGCCGGCTTTGCTTGGCGTTGTCTACTTTACTTTTTTTCGAGACGGTACAATTTATTTTGTTAAGCCAACATTTGATGTAAGGGCTTTGGGTCGTTCTGCAAAAAATGGCTTAAGCGAGATGGTAACAATGATGGCTGCAACAGTAATTACACTTGTTATGAATCGCACGCTAGTAGATTTATTAGGTTGGCAAGGCGTTGCGGCTGCGGGTATTGTTATGGCAATTAATGGTATGTTTATGTCGCTTTACGTGGGGTATTCTACGGGCATAGCGCCAGTTGTTAGTTATAACTACGGCAAAAAGCACAAGTATAAAAGGAAGATTGTAAGTGGCGAAATTGACGATTTAGAATTAATAGCGGCAAAAAGAGAGGCAAAGGGCGAGCGACACGAAAATTTACAAAAACTTTTCAAAAAAAGTTTGGGCATTATAACTGTGCTGGCAGGCATAGCGGTTGTAGGTGTTTTGATTTTTGCGCCACTACTTGTGCAAATTTATGTAGACCCGGGTTATTTAATAGCAGGGCTTCCGGGTGGACGCCACTACATTGGGTATTATGGTGGTTACTATTTTGGGTATGTAGATAATGTAAACTTACATTCTGTTGCGGTTAGGGGGCTTAGAATTGCGGCGATAGGCTATTTGTTTATGGGCTTTAATGTGTTTGGCACGCAATGGTTTACAGCCTTTAACGACGGGCTTGTGTCGGGCTTTATGAGTTTTATGCAAACATTTGTGTTTACGCTTGTGCTATTGCTTACGCTTCCAAGGATATGGGATATTACGGGTGCGTGGATAGCACTACCGGGGGCAGAGATACTAACTGTTTTTGTAACTGTGTTTTTCTTTATAAAAATGGGTAAGAAGTATGGCTATTTGGGGCGCGTAGAAAATCAGCCACAAAAGTCAGAGCAAGGTTATTCACAGCAATAGGCTCTAGAACATAAACTGGTAGTAGGGGAATTTTTTGCGCGGAAGTTTTCTCTGCGCTTTTTTCTTTTATAAGAATTATCGCAGGGGAAGCGGTGCTAAAAAATTCGCGGAAAAAGTTTTTCCATTACATATAACAGCAAAATCAGAACAAATGAGATTTGAACAGTTATATGTAATGGAGGTAAAAAAATGGCAAATGCAATTTTGTTAAACAAGGCGGTAGTAGATGGAACGTATACTAGTTTGCCTTTAGAAATAGACAGTAATATTTTAAGCACCACAATTGTTGCAGGGTTAACAGTTGTAAAAACAGCAAGCGCACTGATATGGGTTGGCGGTAATCTAACATATACAGTAACAATAAGCAATTTAACGGACGAAGATTTTGTAACACCAACACTAACAGACACGCTTGATATAACGCAAATAGACCTTGTGGCTAATACGGTTAAAATAGACGGCGTAACAAGCGCATACACATACAGCAGCGTAACGGGCTTACTGACTGTTGTGCTACCTACGGTTGTGTCGGGCGCTACTACAGTTGTAACTTTTGATGTAGAGTTAGTTTAAGAAGCGTATAATGCATAGGTGAGAACAACATATGGCAAATGTAATTAAAAGCAGGGCAAGCGTGAGTGGCAGGGTATTAGGCGAGCAAGTGGTTTTTCACACAAATGTTCTAAGTGTTTCTATAGGTTCACACGACAAGCCAAAGTGCCGCCCAATAAAGCCAAAAAGCACAATGCCCGTCAAAACACTAACACCAAAAATCAGCAACCCAAAACCCGTATGCTTTTGCTTTTGTTGCAGCCTAAAAAACTTTCTTTTCACACTTTGCAACAGATAGGCATAACAAAGTCATATCATAACGAATTTCTGTTCCGCTTCGCTGCACAAGGAAATTCTTTTATGATATGATTTGTTAACGGATGCTACACCCGCTTCGCGAAAAAGGGGGCTTGGTAGGGCTTGGTAGATAAAAATTGCCAAAAACAGTTGACTTTTTTTTAAAAAAAGTATATACTAATAAAGTAAGTTGGTTTACAACTTCGCGCCTTGCTTGCAAGGTGATAGGATGCCCGGTAGAAATATCGGGCTTTTTTTTGTGTACTAGAAATTATCGCAAATATAACATAAGTTTTTACATACCGCCCTTGGCGTTTACTTCCTTTATTTTGGCTATGCACAATTTGTTGTTAAGGTTCATAGTTATAATGAAGGAGGCTTTATGTTAGAAGTTATTTTATTTGCTGCAATGGCGGGCTTGCTTGGCTCTGTTGCGGGGGTGATTATAGTTTTTTTTGTTAAAAACCCAAGCAAAGAGTTAATCGGTATTGGTTTTGCATTTTCGGCGGCGGTGTTAGTCGCGTTGGCTTTTATAGATTTTATACCGCACGCGCTGGGCGAAGACGCCTATTATTACGAAGATGCTGCGGGCATTTGGTGGACTTTTGGTGGGTTGGTTGTTGGTTTTGGAATTATATTTTTGTTTAGGTTAATACATAATCGTAAAAGTAAAGACCCAGAGCATACAAGCATTTGTGTGCCAACGGGGCTTGTAGTGCAAGACGAAGGGGTGATTTCCCCAATAGACAAGCGCCGTATGATTTTGGCGGGGCTTGCGGTTGGCTTTGCCGTAATACTGCACGATTTTCCAAAGGGCTTAGCAATAGGCGTAGCAGGCACGTGGTATATAGCCATTTTAATAGGGCTTTCGTGCTTGCCAGAGGGTGTGGCTATGAGCGCGCCACTTAAAGCAAGCGGTATGAAAAAGTGGAAAATACTAGGTATGCTAGGGCTTGCCGCCCTATCCCCAGTACTAGGCGCGATGCTCGGGTTTTGGCTTGGCGGGATAAACGAGATTGTAGAAGGCGTTATGTTCGCACTAGCGGCCGGCTGTATAATAGGGGTCGTGTTTATGGAAATGCTTCCAATGTCTTACCAATACTCAAAAAGGCGCAACCTAAACGCAATAGCAATGCTCATAGGCGTCGTCCTAGTAATTACACTCCACTACTTCCTTCACGACCTAGTGTTGTAAATACCCTTACCACTTTGCCTTACTTTTTTTGACACCCTTGCTTTTCTACCAATAAAAGTTTCGTGACTAACTTTGTGGCTAATCAATTCTATTTAACACACAACAAAAAAACTCTTATGGATTAAATTTTTCATAAGAGTTTTTTTAAGTAAAAAAGTAGTTTGGCGGGCGTTAAATCCGAACACTTTTTTGCGTTGCAAGCGCACTGTTTCGCATTTGCCCATACCTGAAAAAATGGCGGAGCGAGAGGGATTCGAACCCCCGGTCGGTTTCCCGATCACCAGTTTTCAAGACTGGCTCCTTAAACCACTCGGACATCGCTCCAAAATAAGTGTAGGTTATAAAAGTTAATAGGTTAGAAAAGCAAGGGTAGAAAGGTAATATGTTTGTAGACAACTTATTTAGTTTAGCATAATTTTAAAAGTAAGTCAAGCCCTTTGCGCTATTTTATTTTGCTTTGTTTATGTAAATTGAAAAAAGTGTGCCAATTGGAAAAGCGATACAAAAAAAGGCGGCTACGTGTAAAAAGGTAGCCGCCTGATTTTTGTGTCGGTAAGAAGGTAATAAAGTACGAAAGCAACAAAGTATTAGGGGGATAGTTGTGCGTTGAGCCTTATGTGGTTTGGCGGAAGTCTGTGAAGCCGTAGCCTGCGGTGTAGCACCACTCGCGCTCTTTGTCTTGAAATTTTTGCACCCTTAATAGTTTTTTGGTTTCGTTGTCTCTTGTTATCTGAACTTCGGATAGTTGTTTTTTAGAGCGCGCTTGTGTCATAGTTGCGTGCTGACCGTTTAGTGTAACTGGGTGGTGCCACGTTTGCCAAAGTTTTGGCGACGAGGCAATTTCTAGTTCTACTTTTTCGGCAAACTCCATAGCAAATTCGCTGTTGTGGGTTGTGTCTACCTTTTTTAATTCGCGGCAAGCCTCGCATTGCATAGGCGCTTTAACCATATCTCTTTTTACTGTATTCATAATTTTTCTCCTAAATTGTTTGATTGAGTTGTTAAATAGAAATCTCTGCTGACTTGTGTTTACTTAACAGAACCTGTTTGCTAGAAGCGTTTCAGAACTCTACCTAGCATTTTGTCTTTTAATAATATGTTTTGTATTGTTTTAAAAATTATTCACGCTAACACGTACCACGCGTAAATTAGTTTTTGAAAGCAAGGCTTTTTTTGTGTCTTTTTTGGGTCAGTTAACACGTCCCCCTGGCTCGCTCAAAGTATAAAATTTTCTCTCGGTTGTTTGCTGTGCAAACAAAGGTTCGAAAATTTTATACTTTTCGCCAGCATTTAATTTTAACAAAATATTTTGTGTTTAATTTAATACACAAAAGTTTGTTGTTAATATTTGTTAAAAGTTTGTTCATATGCTTGACTTTTTTTTTTTTT
>WQRI01000017.1 GCA_009786825.1 Bacillota bacterium | reverse complement strand
TAAGAAGCGCGGCATTCGGTAATGTAACGGGCGCAAATGTTGTAGGCGGTCTTATTGGCGCTGTGGCTAACACGGCGGGTGCTAGATATAGTTTTGCCCTTGGCGATGTTACTGTTACAAACGCGAATAATGCTGCTGTAGTTTATGCGGGTGGCTTTATTGCGCATTCTGGCGGGGGTAACGCGGCATCTATTTTTGAGAGTTTTTCTTACGGCAATGTTATAAGCCTAGCCACTAGCGGTACGCAAAACTTGGGTGGCTTTGTTGGGCGCATAAACTCGGCTTCTATAAGGTTTACCGGCAATGTTTCTATGGCAAGGCAAATTATAACGCATCCAGACCATATCGGAACTTTAAATATCGCGCCGGTGGTAGCATCTAGTAGGCTAGCGCTAAACGCGACAGCGCTTTATTACGAAGGTTTTAAGCATATAGTGGGGGACGGGGCAACGCTAGTATCTCAAACTCACGCGGCGCACTTGCCAGTAAGTAGAGACTATTTTAAAGATATAAATACATTTATAAATCTAGGGTGGGATTTTGGTATTCAAGGCTTTATAATGGACGATGGTCACTTAACAGAGCCGCTTACTGGTGTGCCAACTTATCACTTTTATATGATTGGTTACTATATCTGTGCGGATAGGTCGGGGCATATATATAGATATACGGGGCTACCAATGCACAGGTTTATGCACCCGCGCTACGCTAACAGAGTAAACTTTGTTTGGAGCGGCACAGGCGGAGAGTTTGCAAACGGGCTATCTAACGCACAAACGCTACAACAACTAAGGGTTGCTAGTTTTAACGCGCGCGTTGCAAATCCTTTAAGGGTGGGCTATACATTTACAGGCTGGTACAATATGCCGAGTTGCGCGGGGATAGGTGGCGTTGAAAATAATGCCCACGAGATAATCACTAGCTTGCAAAGGCTGATAAATGTAGACGGCAGTATAAATTGCGTATATTTATTGGGGCAGATTTTCTTTGCTAGGGGCGGGACAGTGTTCAATTTCTATGCACATTGGAGTGTTAACATAGGCACTATGCGCTTTGTGTGTTTAGCAAACGGAATAACTAAAACGCAAAACCTACCCGGGGCAAGCTTTATGGTAGCAACTGGCGTAGGCTTAGATTGCATAATGGAGATTTCTAATGTTGCAAGAAGCGGCTACATACTAAAAGGGTTTTACTTTGGCGGCATACGCATATTTAACGCAGATGGAAGTGTGGCTAACAGTTTAAATGGCGGAATTGTTCCATACAAGGCTTACGAGTTTTTACTTGAAGCGGTTTGGGAGCAAATACAATTTAGTGCAGCGTTTTACGCACTAGGTAATAGGCTATATTGTTTAGATACGGTAACAAATTATTATGCAGGTTTTGGCGTTGTGCTACCTACGCTTTATAAAACAAGTAGCCACTATTTCGTAGGGTGGCAAGTTGCAAATTCAGAATTAGGAATTCAGAATTCAGAATTGTTGCAAGCGGGGCAAGTTATTGTTTTAAGCGCAGATGTTTTATTTGTTGCTGTGTGGCAGTTCAGAAGTTTTGGCGTTGCGTTTGAAGGGCATTACGAAGTTTATAGTTTAGATAAGGTGCTTTTGTATGGCAGTATAGTTATTTTACCTGAGTTGGTAGTTGCTAGGGAGAACTACGAATTTGTGGGTTGGTTAGTTAACGGCGAATTAACTAGCGTAGGTGTGCAAATAGCGATATATGTAGATACGACCATACTAGCGGTTTGGGCGTTTGTAGAGCCGCCTATTGAAGACTATCCAGTATGTGACTATCCAGTATGCGACTATCCAATATTAGATTGTCCAGTTGACGATTACCCGCTGTGCGACTATCCGATATGTGAGTACCCTATAGTAGATTGTCCAATAGATGACTACCCGGTTGACGATTGCCCAGTAGATGACTATCCAGTTGACGAGTGTCCTGTAGACGACTATCCAATACTAGATTGTCCGGTAGAAGATTATCCAGTTGATGATTATCCAATTATTGACTATCCGGCGGACGACTACCCGACAATAGATTTGCCTAATTACGATTGCTGTGAATATCCAGAACTTTGCGAGGCTTGCGCGGCAGAGCAAAACACGCGCCGTAGCAACTGGTGGCTATTATACATCATTGGTGGGTGCGCAGGTGGAACTGGGCTTTACGGCGCATACAGAGCGGTAGCAGATAGTAGGCGTAGACGCTTATTGTAAGCGCTAGGCGCAGCCTACAGCATTCAGGGTTCAGCAGCGGTCAAGTAACAGATAACAAGTGACAAGTAACAAGTAACAAGTGTTAAACACATAAAAAGCCTTACTTTTTAACAGTCTACAATTGCAGACAGAAAAAAAGTAAGGCTTTTTTATATGGGGTGGCGTTCACGGGGGCGGACTTTTTTTGGGTCAGTTAACACGTCCCCGTGACCCACACGTCCCCGTGACCCAAAAGGGCAGGGGGTGTGGGCAATTAGATTTTTTAAATTCTTTTTTTGCAGTTTTCGCAAACTGTATACTCGCGCCCAACTAAAAAGTCTATAGACACCATAAAATAATCAGATAGTTGCTTTAGCATTTCTATATCTGGTCGCCCCCTGCCTTTTTCCCAATCAGAAACTTTACTGCTTAAAACATTCAAATCTTTAGCAAGTATTTCTTGTGTTAGATTTAATTCTTTTCTCAATTCTTTTAGTCGTGTTTTAAAATCCATAAAAATATTATAGCAAAAAAGGGATAAAATCCTTGACAACTAGGATAAAATCCCGTATGCTTATTGTGGGAACATATCCCGAATAAATTTGGTCACGGGGACAGAGTAAGTGACCACTTTTTTGTTAGCAGTATCTAAATTCTCTTTTTGCAGTTTTCGCAGACTGTGTACTCGCGCCCAACTAAAAAGTCTATAGACACCATAAAATAATCAGATAGTTGCTTTAGCATTTCTATATCTGGTCGCCCTCGTTTTGTTTCCCAGTCAGCTACCCTAGATTGTGTTACACCTAAATCTTTACCCAATGTTGCTTGAGTTATATTTAATTCCTCTCGCAATTCTTTTAACCTTGTGTGAAAATCCATAAAAATATTATAACAAATTATGGATAAAATCCTTGACTTTAGCGATTAAATCCATTATAATTATATATGTAATTTATCCATAATACTTTATAAAAATTCAAGGAGGCTAACACAAATGCTTATTTTTAGAGAAAGGCTAAAGGCGATAAGAGAAAAGAACAACCTAACGCAAAAACAACTTGCAAAAGCGCTAGGCATAAAAACTTCAGAAATTGAGATGTATGAGAGCGGGAAGCGCGAGCCACGAATATTCAGGCTAATACAACTGTGCGACTATTTCGGCGTAACAACAGACTACCTAGCCGGCACAAAAAAATCTCTTGACCAAAACTAGCTCTCACTTACTTTCGCGGTCAACAAATACGTCCCCCTGACCGCCAACAAAAAGGATACATTTGTCAACACATTTGCAAAAAAAAACTAAAGCCTTACTTTTTGTGGTCTGCAAAATCAGACTGTTAAAAAGTAAGGCTTTATATGTGTGTAACACTTGTTACTTGTTAGTTGTTACTTGTTATCTGAACACTAACCACTAACCACTCACCGCTGGTTGCTGTTCTTAACCGCTGACCACTAACCACTCACCGCTCATTGCTGTTCGCTGACCGCTGCTTGTTGCGCGTGCGCAACAAGCTTAATACATACCGCCCATTCCGCCCGGCATACCGCCGCCTGCTGGCTCATCTTTTGGTATTTCTGCTACTATTGCTTCTGTTGTTAGTAGGGTAGAGGCTACGCTGGACGCGTTTTGTAGGGCGCTTCTTGCTACTTTTGTTGGGTCTATAATGCCTTTTGCAACCATATCCACATACTCGTTGTTAAGCGCGTCGTAGCCGTAGTTAGATACTTTTTTAGGGTTTTCTAGTATGTTGTTAACTATAACGCCGCCATCAACCCCTGCGTTTTGTGCAATTTGCTTTACAGGCTCTTCAAGTGCTTTTATAACAATTTGCGCACCCGTTTTTTCGTCGCCCTTAAGTTTGTCTGCTAACTTAGTAATGGCAGGTAGGGAAGCCAACAGCGCAACACCGCCGCCCGGCACTATGCCTTCTTCTATAGCCGCACGAGTTGCTGCAAGCGCGTCTTCTATCCTTAACTTGCGCTCTTTCATCTCAATCTCTGTAGCCGCACCAACATTAACAACCGCTACACCACCCGCTAGTTTTGCAAGGCGCTCTTGCAGTTTTTCTTTATCGTACTCTGAGTCTGTCTCTTTTATTTGCGAGTGTAACGACTTCACGCGCGCTTTAATATCCGCAGATTTTCCGCCACCCTCAACAATTGTAGTGTTTTCTTTATCTACTTTTACTTGCTTAGCCTTGCCAAGTTGGCTTATTGTAGTCTCTTTAAGTTCTAGCCCTAATTCTTCTGATATTACTGTGCCGCCCGTAAGTATAGCGATATCTTCTAGCATTGCCTTGCGCCTATCGCCAAAGCCCGGGGCTTTAACAGCAACACAAGTAAACGTACCGCGCAACTTATTTACTACAAGCGTAGCAAGCGCCTCGCCCTCTATATCTTCTGCTATTATAAGTAGTTTGTGTCCGCCCTGAACCACTTGCTCTAAAACCGGAAGTATATCTTGTATGTTGGCTATTTTTCTGTCTGTAATAAGTATAAGCGCGTTATCTAAAACGGCTTCCATTTTGTCTGGGTTTGTTGCCATATAGGGTGAGGCATACCCTCTGTCGAATTGCATACCCTCTACAATAGTCAACTCGGTTTTCATAGTGCGCGACTCTTCTACAGTAATAACGCCGTCTTTACCAACCTTGTCGAATGCTTCTGATATAAGCGTGCCAACTTCTGTATCGCCCGCAGATATGCTAGCAACCTGAGCGATTGCTTTTTTGCCCTCAATTGGCTTAGATAGTTTTTTAAGTTCTTCTACTGCTGTAGCAACCGCTTTTTGTATGCCGCCCCTTAAAATGATAGGGTTAGCGCCAGCCGCCACGTTTTTAATACCTTCTCTGATTATAGCCTGCGCCAAAAGGGCAGCAGTAGTAGTGCCGTCTCCCGCAACATCGTTAGTTTTGCTAGACACTTCTTTTACAAGTTGAGCGCCCATATTCTCGAACGGACACTCTAAATCTATTTCTTTTGCTATGGTAACGCCATCGTTAGTTATAAGCGGGCTTCCAAACTTTTTGTCTAGCACCACGTTGCGCCCTTTCGGACCAAGTGTAATTTTAACAGTATCCGCTAAAACGTTTACGCCTTTTTCTAAGGCTTTTCTTGCATCTTCTCCGTGCTTAATTTGTTTAGACATTTTTTATGCTCCTTTTTTTTGTTAGGTTTTGATTTTAATTTTTTTTAAATTGGGTCTAGCGAAAAATTGATATGACTTTGCTGTGTTAGCCAATTATCGCTAAAATATCAGATTGTCTTAGTATTGTTATTTCTTTGCCATCTAGTTTAAACTCGCTGCCTGCATACTTAGAATATAATACTTTGTCGCCAACTTTTACTTGCATTGTTATTTCTTTGCCATCAATTATGCCGCCTGGTCCTACTGCCAGTACACGAGCTAGGGACGGCTTTTCTTGCGCAGCCGATGGTAGAACAATACCAGATTTTGTTTTGGCATCTGCTTCAACTGCTTCTAAAACTACTTTGTCGAAAAGTGGTTTGATTTTCATAAAATTTCAACTCCTTAAAAAATTTTTTGTGGTTAAATATACTAGTAAAATTGTAATATATATGTTATAATAAGTCAAGTAAATTAGACAGGTTTTTTTGTTTTTTTGTTTTGGTTTTGTATGTCCTTTAATTTATGCAAAAGAGGTGTTGATAATGATAAACAAATGGGATAAGCGCTTTATAGAAATGGCGCAGTTGGTTGGAACGTGGTCGTCGTGCTTTAAGCGCGATAGGCAGATGGGCGCAATTGTTATAAAAGACAAGCGCATTTTAACAACGGGCTATAATGGCGCGCCGACTAATGTTAAAAGTTGTAAAGAGCGTGATGAGTGTATTAGGGTAAAGCAGGGCATAAAGTCGGGCGAGCGTCACGAGATTTGCTATGCGGTTCACGCAGAGACAAACGCAATTGTTCAAGCGGCAAAGCAGGGCATAAGTTTAGACGGCGCAACGCTTTACGTAACGCACCAACCTTGCAGCATATGCACACGCATAATAATAAACGCAGGCATTGTGCGCGTTGTGTATATACACTCTTACCCAGACGACTGGAGCAACAAACTTTTTGCTGAAGCGAAAGTGAAAGTAGAACAGATTACAATGAACACTGAACAATGAACACTGAACAGTTGCTTCGTCCGCTAACGCGGTTAAAGATTTATTTGCAAATTGCATTAAAAAACATATTGCTGGCTGTTCAAATGAAATGTATTAATGTTTGCAACAATTGTTCAATGTTCAGTGTTCAATGTTCAATGTTCAATGTTCAATGTTCAATGTTCATTAAACAAAGAATAAACCATACTATTTTAAAATAAAATGTAGTATGGTTTTTTTGTTTAGATTTGTAAGTGGCGTAGGTGGTAGGGTTAGGGCTTTTGTTGTTAAGCACCAACAACTTGGCAGAATGTTTTTGCTTGCGCTGTCGCTTTTAACTTTGTTTTTGAGTTATAGCGCGTTTAATTTGTTTTTGAATGCGCGCGATTTTGGTTTTAACAGACAGTTTATAGATACAACAAAAACGCTTACTGTGCAAGGCTTTAGTATTTATGGCGTGCAGGTTGGGCGCGAAGTAGACACGCTAGAGCGCGCGAAATTAGACGCTGGAAGCGTACGCGCAAGGGGTGGCGCTGGCTTTGTGATAAACTCTGGTAGTTTGTCTGTTGGGGGCGGGGGCGGAAGTGAGAGGCGCGGTTTTCGGGTTATAGCAAGCGCATACGTAAGGCGGGCAGATGCACAAAGCGTTGTTAATGGGCTAGCCACAGAAAACATACAAGCAAATGTTGTTACAATAAGCGTGCCGAATATTAAGGTTAGGCAAGCCGAACTAACGCACCAAACTCAGTTAGACATTCAGCCATTTAAAAACATACTAGACTTGTTTAAGCAAATTTATAATGTGCTTTATACGCTTAGTGTTGGGCTAGATACTTCTCAGATTTTAGTAGCAGATGCGCAAATACAAATTGCGGGGCTTTTAAACGAGGCTAATGCGGCACTACCAAAACTAGAGCAAACAGAGATAAGCCAAATACTTTTGCAAATAATATCTAAGCATTTTAATAATGTGACAACGGGGTTATCAGCGCTTGTAAATTTACATACATCTAAAACAAATTTTTCTGCTAATGTGAAGTATACGTATTTAAGCAGTATTTGGAATTTGAGAGAGTTAGCGCTTGTTATAGGTTAATGCTAAATGGTAAATGTTAAATGGTAAATGGCTAAACCATTTAAAATTTAACATTAAAAATTTATCATTTTAAAAATATATTTTAAAAAACAGGAGGTTTTAAAAAAATGGAAAAAATCAGGATTGGGATTTTGGGCTATGGTAATTTGGGCAAGGGGGTAGAGCAATGCATTTCGCAGTTTGGCGATATGGAATTGGTTGCCGTGTTTACAAGGCGCGAGGCTTTTAAAAGTTTAAGCGGGGTAAAGGTAGAGAATGTATCTGCGCTTGAGAGTTATAAAGATAAGATTGATGTACTGCTTTTGTGTGGCGGAAGCGCAACAGACTTGCCAGAGCAAGCGCCGTATGCAATAAGCCATTTTAACATTGTAGACAGTTTTGATACGCACGAGATAATCCCCGAGTATTTTAATAACATAAATGCGCTAGGCGTAAAGCACAACAACCTAGGGCTTGTAGCAACGGGGTGGGACCCGGGCGTGTTTAGTTTGGCAAGGGTTTTATTTTTGTCTGTGCTTCCTAAGGCTAGTGAGTATACGTTTTGGGGCGATGGGGTCTCGCAAGGGCATTCAGACGCGCTAAGGCGTATTGAGGGCGTTAAAGATGCTGTACAGTACACTTTGCCTAAAAAAGCCGCTCTGGATGCTGTAAGGCAGGGCAAAGCCCCACAATTTAAAACAAGCGAAAAGCACTTGAGGCGCTGCTTTATAGTGCTAGAAAAAGATTGTGCAAAGTTGAAAAAAGAAGTAGAGAATACTGTTATAAATATGCCAGCGTATTTTAAAGATAACGATGTAGAGATTAATTTTGTAAGCCAGCAAGTTTTAGATGCAGAGCATAAGGCCCTGCCGCACGGTGGCTTTGTTTTGGCAAGCGACAAGCGCGAGATAGCGGGCGGTGGCGAAGTTAATCAGATAATGGAACTATCCCTTAAACTAGACTCTAACCCAGAGTTTACAGCAAGCGTAATGCTTGCATACGCAAGGGCAGTACACAGACTACGCAAAGAAGGCAAGGTGGGTGCTTTAAGCGTGTTTGATGTTGCGTTTGGCTATTTGTCTGAGAAAACAGCAGAAGAGTTAAGGGCAACAATGTTATAGCAAATCGTATCGAATTTGACATTACGCTTCGCTTATATTTTATAAAACAAAAAAAGTCGCAAAGTTTTTTTGCGACTTTTAAATTTTGTAACCTTAATTGTTTGTAACCTTAACTTGAGATTTTAGCGCCAAATGAAATGCCTAAATCGTATAAGATTTTCTGCGCCTAGAAATAACAATGCCTTGCTCTTTGCGGTCTATAAACTCTTTTATTGCTAGCGCTAGTTGGTCGGGACACGAAGTAGTCTCGCGACAAAGCACCCCCGTTAGTTTTTCTACAATATCGTGAAGCCTCATTCCTTTTACTAATTTGCCTATACCTTGTAAATTTCCAGAGCAGCCCCCCGCAAACCTAACATCTAATAAAACAGCGGTTTTTATATCTTCCTCGCCCTCAATCTCAAAAATAATTTCTTTGCAACACGTGTTGCCTTTTGTTCTGTAAGTCTCCATAAACTTTTCTCCCTTTGTGTTTATATATTCTTTTAATTATTCAAAAATTTGTTAGCCGTTAAATTTTTACACTCTGAGCGCCACTAGTCTTCTGTTACCAAATTATCGTACAATAGCCCGTAAACCCCTGCGGCTTTTTCTTCCCATTTTTTGTATACATAACTTGCGGTCTCTCTGTTTGGCACTACAATTTTAATCTCTAATACAGTTTGTTGTGGCTCGGTTATTCTTAGTATAACAGTATAAGAGCCATCGTTGTTTTTGTAAAAGTCGCGCGAGTATTCTTGTCGCCTTTTGTAAGACATTCTGTTGTTTCTAACAAAAAGCGAGATTTCTTCTCTAAGCGACGGAACTATGCGTTTAAAATACCACGCAAGGCACAACCTACCATCAGGCGTAAGCGTGTATAAAATTTCTGAGCCTGCATCTTTATTGTTAATCACGCAAATAAACCCGCCTTCTAACAGGTTATGTATTGTTGTTTTGCACTCGTCGTAATGTAGCCAATCGTTATCGTGCGAACAAATATCAATAATTGTGCTCTCAGAAATCGGTATTTCCATTTTATCGAACACAAACAACAAAATTAAGTTGTTTTCTATAACATCGTTAGTACGCATTGGTTTGTTAAATAGACAATATATTTGGGCTTATAATTTATCGTTTTTGAAAAAAACGGGTGTAGCATCCGTTGGGCGAAGCCATATACAAAAGAATTTCCTTACGCAGCGAAGCGCAGTAGAAATTCGTTGTATATGCCTTTCGCCCCTATATTGTACCACACTTTGTAAAAACTTTCAACTGTTATTGCGTAAATTGTTGCAAAAAACTTTTTTTTATGCTACAATTATAAGTATATTATGGAAAATACACAGGCACTACAGAAATTTTTAAGCGATTGTGACGAAGTTATTCAAAGCAACTTCATAGTTGCAGAGCGAAAAATCACGGCGCTGCTAAAAACTCTTACAGAAGAAGAGGCACTTTTTGAAGTTATTAAAAAGGCATTTGCGGGGTTCGATTTTGACACAGAGTTTGCAACTTCTCTAACGCGCGAGGCTAGCGGTATAAAAATTAATCTGTCTAAAAATCTGAATAAGGTTATTGGGTTGGTTTTAACCATACTCTATAAAATAGACAGAGGGCAGATAGACTTTAACTATTTTTTAAACGAACATTTTTCTAGCCCAAATTTGCAAGCGGCATACAATAGTTTTGTTGGGGCTATGATACTTCCGTTTAGGCGCGCGATAGAACTTCAACTTAACGACATAGAAATAGACCCAGATGAGATAGAAGCAGCAGACGACAGCCCAGAAGCAGACATTCCGCAAGATGTTATAGAAAAAGCGGTTTTTATATTCAGAGACATAACAAGCTCTGTAAAGTCTAACCCGCGCATAAACGCAACAGAGCGCAACGACCTTTTAACAATTTCAGAAGGGCTAAAAAATGCAATTGTTGCAAAAGACACCAACTTAATAAATATAATATGGATAGGCTTTAAAAATACTTTTAAAGGTTATTTCGCGCTAGAACAAAAAGTAAACGAGTTAAGAGTATTACTAAGGTTTTACATAGATAAAATATAAAGGAGTTGTAATATGGAAACAATAAACCTGCAAGAAAACGAAGAAATATTATTTGCATCTAAAACGGCACTTAATGTGCTTATTAAAACAATTTTGCTACTAGCATTTACCTTAACAATTTTTGTAATCTCGGTTGCGCTTCAAATTGGTGTAGCCTTTACAATTGTTACTGTAGTACTGGTTTTGGCATCAGCAGTAATTTTTGCTATTATAGCGCGCAAATTTTTTACAAACTATGTGGTTGTAACTAACCAAAACGTTTTTTTAAAAACCGGAAACTTTAAGTTGTTAAACACAAATTTTCCAATAGACGATGTTGTAAGCGTATACGTAGCAAACCCGTCCAAAGCAGACAGCACAAAAGTTGGTCGCTCGGGCAACGTAAACATCTACACAACAGAGAACGTGATTTTTTTAAACAACTTTGCGCACCCGCTTTTAATTAAAAAAGCAATAGAAGGCAAAATTAATTTTGATGGCGATGATAATTATGCTTCAACAGAGAGCGCAGATTTTACCGAGCATAACAGATAACCACCGAAAAATAATAGCAACCAAAAAACCCAACAAAAGTAACACCCAATAAATAAAAAATGCACCCAAAAAACTTGTTAAAAAAGTATGAAATCAGTTGACAACATTTAGCAAAATGTGTTATACTATAAGTAACTACAGCGTGCGAGCAACGTGTAAGTTTTTTAACCAACATAAAAAATAAGGGAAGAGGGGTTTTGCTAGTTAGCGCTAGTAAATACTCTACCCACCTGTAGAAAACAGGGTTAAGAGTTGTATGTACGGCGCAAGGTAGTTAGGCGGGCTTAATGCTCGCCTTTTTTTGTGCCATAATAATTATCGCAAAAGCGGGTGCTTTTTTGTGTAGTGTTAGATATTTGATTTTGCCAAGAATGTTTGTGGCAAAATTAAAAGTGAGTTTTGCCAAAATGGTTGCTTTTTTTTTTGTGATATTATATAATATGGTGGGCAAATGTTGCGAATATGTATTTGCCCCGAAAATATTAACAAACAACTACAAAAATAAGAAAAGGAAGCGCGTTGCGCAGTAGCAAACTAGTTTTCGTAAAGCCAAAACGGCAATGGGTTTAAATGTTTAGAATTACCTAGTTGCAGTTTTGTGGAAGCACGTTTTGCGCTGGGGGCGCGTGCATATTTTTCAAAAGAGGGGGGTAGAGGTATGTCTACAAAAAACAAAAAAGAAGTTAAGCAGTTAACTATGCCAGTGGATGGCACTGAGATGACAACAGAGCAAATGCAAGAGACAGAAGGTGGTTGCTCGTTGTATGTTATGACACCGGAACAATTCCGGCGATTTATAGACTCGGAAGGAGGTGCTTTGATTGGCAGAGGTACAGATTATTTTGAACTCTCTTGCCCAGGCAGAGAATTAAACTTTAGAGTAGACACGGCTAGCCAAGATCTAATGGCTATTAGAGTAGGCAATGCACTTGTTTTGAACTCGGTTTCTGGTGCTAGTGTGATTAAAACCGATAGGAATACTGGCGAAACTCACGCATTACCACCTGGCTACGTGCTAAGAGTTAATTTAGGCTCTCATATGCGAAGTGCCAATTAAAAGATAGTGGTAACCTTAGCTTATATCTACTACAGCGAAATAAGAGAAAGCGTGCCTAAAATACTGCAGGGTAAGAAATGTTTAATAGAGAACTTTTGGTTAACCGTTCAAACTCACTTTTACGCAACCCAACATTTCTCATAGAATCTTACTTTAACATATGCACAGGGGCTGTAACAAAAGAGCGTTAAGTTGCTTAAAGTTGCAGCCTTTTTTTGTTGGAGTTGTTGTTTTTTAGGATATTTGGTTTTTGAAACAAAAAAGTTCGGTATTGTGCTGCCGAACTTTTGTTTTTGTGGGAATTCAAACTAACCATATGACCCCAGAAAAGTCTTTCAGAAAAAATTTTTATGACAAGGAAGCACTGTTTTTGGTAGCAGAGCGAAATGGCTCGTCCAAAAAAGCCGAACCTCAAGTGAGGGAATTTTTCGCGAAGCGAAAAACTTTTTTACTTTTTTTGAAAAAAGTTGTGAAAAACGCTTGACACGCGCTGGGTAATACTGTATAATGTATAGTATAAGGTGGTATATAGTATGGTGTGCTGCATAATATAATATGGGAGGGACTAATTTGTGACAATCTTAAAAGCAAATTAGTATAAGAAATTACTTATGATATCAATAATTACAATAGTGGCAATTTATTTGTCTGTAAGGGTTGTTCCGAGAGTTAGAAAAAAGGAGGTGGGTAAGACGTGGATACGCAATTAAAAAAAGGAATTATAGATATACTTACACTAGCAACGCTGCGCCGGTCTAATTCGTATGGCTATCAACTAGTGCAAGATATATCTAACGTTATGCCGATTAACGAAAGCACGTTGTATCCTGTTTTAAGGCGGCTAGAAGCGCAAGGTATGGTTACAACTTACACGAGAGAGCATAACAGCAGGTTAAGAAAGTATTATCAACTAACACAAAGTGGGTTAGATAGGTTGCAAGAGTTTTGCGGCGAGTGGAATCAAATGCAACGAATTTACAACTACATCGTCAACAGCGATGAGCAAGGGGGTTTAGAAAAAAGTTATGAATAAGTATCAATTTATTAATGAGTTAAAAAAAGAGTTACTGCTTAGAATGACAAGGGCTGAGGCTTCTAAAGCAGTACAATACTACGTAGAGCTTATAGAGGATAGGCTTGAGAGTGGTGAGAGCGAGGCGCTTGTTTTAGAAAACCTAGGAAGCCCGAGGCTTTTAGCCCACAGAATTATAGGCGAATTTTTAGAGCGCTACGAGCAAGATAAGCAAGAGGGTGTAAGCCACAAAAAGCAACTAAGGGTTTTAAAAGGTAGGGAAGACTTCTTTAAAAACAATATGGTGTTAATATTGGCTTTATCGCCGATATTACTGCCGCTTGCGATTGCTACGTTGTCTATTGCGTTTGCCCTTGTTATTACTGCAATAGCGTTGTTTTTCTCTATTGGGGTTGCTGTGATTGCTGTGTTTGCAAGTATGGTGGTGTCGTTTGTGGCGTTTTCTATTGGGCTTGTTGCCTACCCAATATTTATGATTACAACGGGTGCATCGGGCAGCGAGATTATAGTAGTTATAGGCTTTTTTCTAGCGGGCGTAGGACTAACGGGGCTTTTTGCGCTAGGCACTTACAAACTGACTAGGCTGTTGTTTAGAACCATTTACACAGCAGCAACATTTAGGCGCATAAGGGCTAGGGTAGATGAGACGCTTTTTGTTCAGCCAAACCAGCCACAAGGGCAGGGGCAGGGGCAATTGCATTTAGAGCAAACTAATACTAGTGGTAGTTAGTGGTAGAAAAAACGCTGTAGCATTTCGCGGTTAAATATACAAAATTCTCGACACTAGTTAACAAAACAACTATTGCGAAAAAAAATTGCTAAAAAATAAAAAAAAGGAGTAAAAAATAATGAAAAAATTGACGATATTTGGTATAATAATATTTGGTGCTATGTTTGTGGGCGGGCTGATTTTAACGGGAATAGGCTTTGCTATGAACGGCTTTAGTTTTGATGGCTTCAAGCACATAGGCTCACTTAACAGTTTGTATACGCACAGACAAGTTACGTTTAGTGAGACTGACCTAAGCGGCGTTACAGAATTAAATATTAGTTCTAGAAACAGGCGCATATATATAAGGCACACGGCGGGGGACGCACTTATAATAAACCTTTACGAAAACGAGAATGAGGGTACGCGTGAGATTGTTACTTACAATGTAGAAGTTGAGGCTAACAGATTAAACATTACAACTAATTTTTCTAGAGAGTGGTGGCATAATGTTCAGTTTGTGCCTTCGTGGACATCGGATAGGGTTAGAACAATAGAGGTTTTGCTTCCAAGTTGGTTTGATGCGGAAATTAATGCTTCCACTGAGAATGCGCGAATTAATGTGAGAGACATTCAAATGGCAAGCCAAGATGTGAGCCTTACAACTTCTAACAGCAGGATTAATGTAAGTAACTCTAACTTTGCATCTTTAAGTGTAGAGACTTCTAGCGGAAGGGTGTCGCTTAATAATGTGAGTGTTGCGGGGGCGGTTAGCGCAACAACATCTACTGCCAGAATTTACACGAACGGCGTTAGCGCAGATACAATCAGTTTAAGAACATCAAGCGCTAGAATAAATGCACGAAGGCTAGATGCAAATAGTGTTAACTTGCATACTTCAAGCGGTAGGATAGATACTAGCCTTGTTGGGAGATTGGACGACTTTGGCTTTGCTATAACCACAAACAACAATAGGATAAATGTTCAGGGCGTTGGTAGGCGCTCTAGCGCGTTGTTTATAAATAACCCGGGCGGTAGGCAAGTAGTTATAAGCACATCTAGCGCGAGAGTAAACGTCTCTTTCGCTTGATGTTAAAATTTTTCGCGGTTGTTTTGCCTACGGCAAAGCCAAAGGCTTATACACATATTCAATTTTAAATATATTTTGCGGGTTAAGTAAAAATATCCGCATAAGGAGACACACTAAAAACAAAAAACTTATGAACACTATCACGAGAAAAATACCAAACACGCTTGGTATAATCAGAATTTTACTTTGTATACCACTTGTAATATTGGCGCTTACAATGCCATTCTCTATTCCAATGATGGTAATTTATATCACCGCGGGGCTTACAGATATTATCGATGGTCCGCTTGCTAGGCGCATAAAAAATGCACAGTCAGAGTTTGGCTCTACAGTAGATGGGGTTGCAGATATGCTTTTAGTAATTGTATCTATCTTTTTTGTACTGCCGCAAATGGATATCCACTTTATTTTAATTGCTAGCGTATTTGGAGTACTGGCTTACAAAATTATATCTGGGCTTATTGGCGCGCTTAAGCATAAAGAAACTGTTTTGCTACACACGTATGCTAATAAATTTATTGCCGTAGCGCTGTGGGTTACACCTATAATATACTGGGTTTTGTCGGTTTTAGCGGGCTGGCAACACGCAGAGTTTGTTGTTAGCATAGCAGTTATATTTGCAGTAACGTGCGTTGTAATAGCAACAACGGAAGAGATTTTAATAAACCTTATGCTTAAGAAGCCATCTAGAGACATCAAAAGCGTATTCGGCGTAAGGCACGCAAACAACCGAACCGAAAACCAAAATACAGAGCATAACATAGAGTAGGCAAAAAAGGCAAGTAGTAAAAGGCAAGCAAGTTTAGCAAAAAGGCAAGCATTAACATAATAAGAATACAAAAAAAGATTTTTGAGCGTTGAGAGCAAAAATCTTTTTTTTGTTGCTTGGAAGGAAATATTGCTTTTAACAAATTAGGTGAGTATATACAAATATGTACAAGCATATACATAAACATATATAATGTGACAAAGTATATTGGGGGTAGGGTAGTGATATTTAGTAATACTATTGCAAGGCTTGCAGAGTTGGACATAGATATTGTGGATAATGGTTTTAGGGTTTGTATGTTTGGCGGGGGGCTGATGTTGGTTGAGGGTAATTTTACAATATCTGTTTTTACTACAGAGAATATTTTGCTAAAGGTTAAAAAGGGTTTTATAAACATTGTGGGCGAGAATTTGGCGCTGAAGCAAGTTAGTATGGGCGAGGTTATTATAGAGGGTGCTATTCGCAGTGTATCATACGAGTAAGGGGTTACTATGTTTAATAGGTTGAAGTTGTTGCTGTTTGGGCAGGTGTATTTTGTGGCTAGTGGTGTTAATTTTGATAAGTTTTTGAAAGAAGTGCTTAAGGGTAGCATTACGCTTTATAATGTGAAAAGGGCTTTAAGTGTTAAGGAAGGTAGGGCTGTTAACAAAGTATACTTTAGCGTAGATTTTTTGAATTACAAAAAGTTAGTTGCTATTGCAGAAAATTTATGTTATAATATAGAAGTGCTTAAGGGCGCGGGCTTTTTGTATTCTTTTTCTAAGCCACGATTTCGGACAAGTTTTGTAGCGGGTTTGTTTTTGTGCCTTATTGTAGTTTTTGCGTTTAATGCATTTATTTGGCGCGTAGAAGTTAATGGCTTACACACTTTGTATGAAGCGGATGTTAGGGCAGTTTTAAGGGATAGCGGTGCGCGCGTTGGTGGTGCTAGGCGGCTTAACACGCGCGAGTTAGAAAACGATATACTTAAGGGCTTAGATGGCGTTGCTGCTGTATCGGTCGTTGTTAGGGGCGTTAGTTTAGTTGTTAATATAGATGAAGTTGTCAGACCAGATTTTGATTTTGGTTGTAGCAATGTGGTGTCTGATGGGGTAAACTTAATTGCTAATGCAGACGCTATTATAACAAACATAGTGGTTTTAAGGGGCATACAGATGGTGCAGATTGGCGATGTGGTAGAGGTTGGCACAATACTTATAGCGGGTAGTGACGAGGTGCGTGCAACAGGCTATGTATACGCAAGGGTCTTTTTGCAACATACTATAAGTGTGCCGGACACAGAAATTGTTTTAAGGCGCACGGGCAGATACGAGATATATTCTACTTTCAGACTACACAATCTAACTTTTTTTGGAAGTAAGGCTGGCAAAACTAGTTTTGAGAATTACGAAAAAACGACAAACGAGTTTTACGCGTTTAAAAGTTTTATTCCACTTAGGCGGGTAACTCATACTTTTTTCGAGTTAGAAAGTGTAACAATTACTAACGACTTCGAGGCTTTAAAAGAGCAAACAATTATAAAAGCCAGAAGCAGTATAAATGTGCCGAAAGGCGCTGTTGTTACAAACGAGCAAGTGAGCATAACGCAGGCGCTGGGCATAAATAGCGTAACGGTAACGCTAGAGTTTGAGACAAGAATTGGGGTTTAAAATGTTTAATGTTAAATTTTAAATGTTAAATGGTTACACCCACTTAGGTTTCACCCGCTTAGTGCAGGTTAAAATAGAAAAATTATGATAAACAATAAAAACACAAACGGATTAGAAGTTAACGGAAGTTTACAAAACAAAAACAAGCAGTTTCTTTTTGTTGCTAGTGTTGTTAATATAGCAACGGCTTGTTTATATACTGCTAAGGTTTTTGTATTGATTTTTTTGCTGAACTTAGACATAGAGTTTCCGCTTTACGAAAACGGAAGTTTAAACAGTTACATATACATAGCGCTTGGTTTGTTTGGCTTTTTTTTGCTAACGCTTTATGCGGTATACTTTTTTAGAAGCTCGCTTTCTAAAAACGATAGGGCAAACCTTGGGCTTCGCGAATTTATTTTAATATATACGATTTTAGGCATACAAATAATTTTTACGCTAATAGCAATAAGTATTTCGGTTTATGCAATTACGTTTGCTTTTGTGCCGCTTATGCTTGTTGCGCTGATAGACAAAAAAACCGCATACTTTATAAATGCCATATCGGCTGTAATCGTTTATATGCTTGTGTCTGTAATAGCGCCGAGTGTTATAAACTTAGGCTTTGTTGCCGTTATGGGCTTTGTATGCGGTACAATTTTAATTTACTTTGTAAGCACGTATATGCCTAAAGTGAAGTATGTGTATATTGCGGGTATTGGCGTTGTGCTTGCTGGCGTGGTGGCTGTTTTGTCTGCCGCGATGTTTGGTGTGTCGCAAGATTTATTTATAGATGTAGGTATCGGCATAGGCACAGAAGTTTTGGCAATGCTAATTTTTATGACACTTTTACCGCTTTTTGAGGCTTTGTTTAACATAGCAACAGACTATAGGCTTGTAGAGATTACAAACCACAATGCGCCGCTTATAAAAAGGCTGTCTAAAGAAGCGCCGGGTACTTTCCAGCACAGCATTACTGTTGCTAACTTAGCGGAAGCGTGTGCATCTGCAATTGGCGAGAATGCGTTTTTAGCAAGGGCGGCGGCGTATTATCACGACATAGGCAAAATTTTAAACCCAGAATACTTTACAGAAAACCAGCACGACGGCGTTAATATACACGACAGTCTAACGCCAGAGCAAAGCGTAAGCATTATAAGAAAGCACGCGGTAGATGGCTACGACCTTTGCAAGCAAAACAGAATACCAGAAAATGTAGCAAGAATGACGCTAGAGCATCACGGCACAACGGTTGTAAAATATTTTTACGACAGAGCAAAAAGCCTTACAGAAAACGAACTTCCAACAAGAAACTACTCTTATAATGGTTATAAGCCGTCCAGCAAAATTGCGGCAATATTAATGATTGTGGATAGCTCTGAAGCGGCAGTAAAAAGTTTAGGGAACGCTCAGAGTGAACAATGCGAGCGCATAATAGACGGCATTATAAGTGCAAGAATGGCGGCGGGTCAGTTTGATGAATGCCCAATTACAATGCAAGACTTAGCAACAATTAAAGACACACTACTAAGTATGTTTGTTGGGATAAGGCACGAAAGAGTAAAGTACGATAACTAGTGGCAGAAACTGACAAATATGTTAACTAGTTGTACGAACAGACAAAGGGTAAATATATGAAAATCAAAGGGCAAATATATGATAATAGATTTTGAACAAAATGTTTTAGCAACAAAAGAATTGCAAGAGTTATCTAAAAAAATTGCAAAAGAGACAGTAAAGCAATTGGGTTTGGTAGAGCCAGAGTTTGAGTTTTCGCTTTGCTTTGTAGACAAAGAGAGAATGCGACTTATAAATTTTCAGACAATGGAAGAAGATAAACCAACAGATGTTTTGGCTTTTCCGTTTTTAGAGTTTGGTTGTTTGTCTGAGTTGGTGGCTAGTAATTTTCCGCTAGATTTAACGGAAAGCGGTAATATTTTTTTAGGTGATGTTGTAGTTTGTTTAGAAATTGCGGCTAGCCAAGCACTAGAAATGGGTCACAGCGAACAGAAAGAGTTAGCAATTTTAATTACGCACGGCATCTTACACTTGTTGGGCTTCACGCATTATGAGAGTGATGACACAGAGCAGATGTTTGCTTTGCAAGACAAAATAGTTGCAAGTGTGTTATAGCGATATAATTTACAAGCGATATAATTTACAAATTGGTAGAGAAAAATATGAAAGACAAAAATTTTAAAACGGGTTTTGTGGCGGTTTTGGGTTTGCCAAACGCGGGCAAATCTACTTTAATGAACAGCCTTGTAGGCGAGAAGGTTTCTATTGTAACGCATAAGCCACAAACTACAAGAGATAGAATTTTGGGTATACTAAACCAAACTATTGCAGAAAAAAGCGACAAGGGTGAAGAGGTTTTGTGGGATACCCAAATTATTTTTATAGATACGCCGGGTATAATAGATGGCAAAAACTTGCTAGATAGTTATATGATAAGAAATATACATTCGGCTAGGGAAGACGCAGATGTTTTTTTGGTTGTGGTGGACGCGAAAAAAGGTATAACGGGGCGCGTTAGAAAACTGCTTAACGAATTAGATACGCGTAATAAGCGCACGCTAGAGAGTATTCAGCGCGCTAGCAAACACAAGATTTCGGAAGACACTCTTCCCTCGTCCCTTGTCGCTTGTCCCTCACAAAAGGCAGTACCAATAATTGTTGTAATGAATAAAATGGATATTGTGGAAGAAGACTTTATGTACGAGCAGTTGTCTATTTTAAACGAAATGAGTTTTGTAACAAGCGTTGTGTCTATATCTGCTATGAAAAGCAAAAACACCAAACTACTTTTAAACCAAATTGTTAAGCACTTGCCAAAAACAAAACTAAAGGCGGGCGAGAAATATTACCCTGAAAATGTTTTAACAGATAAGTCTTTTAGGTTTATGGTGGGCGAGATTATAAGAGAGAAGTTGTTCACGCTTTTGCAAGCAGAAATTCCTTTTGGGGTTGGCATAGAGATAGAGAAGTTTGAAAAAGATGGCGGGCTGTATAACATACACGCGGTAATATATTGCGAGCGCGATACGCACAAGGGCATTATTATAGGCAAGGGTGGCGCTATGCTTAAAAAGGTTGGGCAGGCGGCTAGGTTTGAGATAGAGTTATTGTTAGAGAGTAAAGTTTATTTGCAACTTTTTGTAAAGGTAAGGGAAGACTGGCGCGATAACAGAAATATTTTGAAAGACTTAGGTTATAGTTAAAAAAATGTTTTGGCGCGCGAGACAAATTACGTATGAGACATTTGCATAATTTTTGGTAAGCAACAAAAACTATATTAGATTATTATTATTTTAGGGGGTGCGTAGCCTTGAAAAACAAAAAAGATGATACAGAGTTTGGGATAATAGAAATTGACACACAAAATGTTTTACCGGTTTTAAAAGCGTACACAAATTATGGAAGGGCGACGAGGCAATTGTTCGAGCATTGTTACGACGATGTTGCCTTTACGGCGGACGAAGAATGCATAAAAGAAACAGCGTGGGGGCTGTTTGCACAAACGGGGCAAATAGGTTACTATATGCTTTATAAAGCACTAGAGTAATGTTAAGTTTAAATGTTAAGTTTTAAATGTTTAAAATTTTACATTTAACATTAGACAAAATGGATAATATTATAATTAAGAGTTTGGTTATTAAGGCGACTGCTAAGGGGGAGGCAGATGCTTTTTTAACGCTTTTATCTGAGGCGGGTAAATTTTATGCCACAATTAAGGGTGTTAAAAAAGCGAATGCGCGCCTTGCGTATGCGGCACAGCCTTTCAACTTTGGCGAGTACATATTTTCTAAAAGGGGTAACAATTATCTGGTTACAAACTGCACAGAGATAGACACTTTTTTCGACTTGCAAAAAGACTATGATAGATATATTGCGGGTTGCGCTGTGCTAGACATTTTAGATAAAATTACAATAGACAACGAGTATCAAATTTTTTTGCTAACGCTTAAGACGCTTGCTAAGTTAACGTACGAGCATACTCTAACAGAGAAGCAGTTGTTGGCGTTTTTTATATTAAAGTTGTTGCATTGTTTGGGGCTTCGTTTTCAAGTGTCGGCTAACTGCGCTTCGTGTGGTACAGATTTAGCACACACCATTTATTACGAGCCGTATAACAACGGGATAATATGCGCTATGTGTAAAACGCTTTATTCGATGAAAATAGAGCGCGGCGTGTTTACAACGCTTAAACTTTTAGATGCATCTAAAATGGATAGCATAGCAAAGCTAAAGTTGCAAGACGAACATTTGCACGATACGCTGTTGCTGTTAGATAAGGTTATACAAAACACACTAGAGTTTAAAAGCGTAGTTTTAGATAAAATGCTAAACAGTAAATTTTAAATGAAGGCACTAAACAATGAAATTAATTTAACATTTAAAATTTAGCATTTAACATTAAAAGAATATGAATTATACAGATATTTTAAAAGAGCAAGAAAAACAGTTTTTGTCGCCTTTTGCAACTTCAAGTTTTATAGCGGAAGATAGAGCAAGAGAAGACGACTACTGCACTTTGCGCACACAGTTTGCAAGAGATAAAGACCGCATAATACACTCTAAAGCCTTTCGCCGCCTTAAACATAAAACGCAGGTTTTTATATCGCCAAAGGGCGACCACTACCGCACGCGCCTAACACATACAATAGAAGTGGCTCAGATTGCAAGAAGCCTAGCACGCGCTCTGCGCCTTAACGAAGACTTAACTGAGGCAATAGCCCTAGGACACGACTTGGGTCATACTCCGTTTGGGCATTGTGGCGAGAACGCCCTAGCCGACTTAACAAATGGATATTTTCAGCACAATCACCAATCTCTTAGGGTTGTTGAAGTTTTAGAGCGCAATTTTAAGGGGCTAAACTTAACGGGCGTTGTGCGCGACGGCATACTAAACCACAGAACATCTACTACGCCGGCTACGCTTGAGGGCAAAGTGGTGTTGCTATCAGATAAAATTGCATACATAAATCACGACATAGACGACTGTATAAGGGCGGGCTTTTTATCTGAGGCGGACTTGCCTAAGCGCGAGATTAAAACCCTAGGCAAAAGCGGTACAGAGCGCATAAACAATATGGTGCTAGACATTGTAAAAAACAGTTATATGAAAAATTTTGTAGAGCCAACTGCAGAGTTTAAAGCGGCAACAGACAAACTGCGTGGGTTTATGTTTAACAGAATTTATCTAAACCCGCCAAATAAAAGTGATGAGCAAAAAGCAGCACACATAGTAAAAAGTTTGTACGAATACTACATTCAAAACTTAGATAAATTACCAAAGTATAAGCAACACCTAGAAACTTTGCAAAACAGCAAACCAGAATTTAAAGCTTTCGTGTCTGAATTTAAAGTAGCGCCAGAACAAGTAGTAGTGTGCGACTATATAAGTGGCTTCACAGACGAATTTGCAATAGAATACTACAAACGCCTTTTCGTACCATCTAGGTTTAATATGTAAAATTTTTAACTAAAAAATGTCGTGGAAAATATTACGACATTTTTTGTTGAAAAAATAAAGGAAATTGGGAAGTTTTGTAGTATATAGTAGGTATGGGGGAAAATTTGGACGGGCTTAGTGTTTTAGACTAGAGATAGTCGTGTATGATACCATTACACTTTATTGAAGAATTAAAGCAGAGAAATGATATTGTAGATGTTATAGGCAGGTACATCACTCTTACTAGTAAGGGTCGGTCTTGGTGGGGTAACTGTCCGTTTCATCACGAGAATACGCCCTCGTTTTCTATTAACACAGAGGGTCAGTTTTATCATTGCTTTGGTTGTAAGGCAAGCGGTAATGTTATTAAATTTGTGCAAGAGATAGAGAGTTTAACTTTTCCCGAAGCGGTTGAAAAACTAGCCTCTCAAAGCGGTATGAAAATGCCAGAGAAAACGCGCGCTAGTAAAGACACTACATTTTTAGAAAAAAGCAAAAGGGACACACAACTAAATGCCCTAAAAGATGCAGCACTTTACTACCACAACAACCTAAATCTAGACAGTAAAGCAGACAACAAAGCAGACAATAACACAGCCAACAAGGCAGACAACAAAAATTCACCAGCCATAAAAGAGGCACTAGAATATTTTACAAAGCGCGGAATAGACAAAAGCCTTATAAAAAGATTTGGGCTAGGCGTCTCACTTAATAGTTTTGGGCTAGTAGAATATCTAAGAGAGAAAGGCTACGACGACCAGACACTAATTGATGCGGGGCTTGTAAACAAATTTGAAGAAGAAGTGCAAGACAACTACGGCGATGTTTACACAAAGGTGCGCCTAGCAGATGCACTAGGTGGCAGGCTAATCTTCCCAATACTTAACAACCTAGAGCAAGTTGTGGCGTTTGGCGGCAGGCTAACACCCTCTACAGAAAAGCGACTAGCAGAGCAAAACAAGTCGGCAGGCAAATACATCAACACAAAAAACACCAAAATATTTGATAAATCTAAAAACCTTTACGCAATAAATTTAGTTAAAGCAAAGAAAAAAAAGACAGCGGTAGACTACATTATACTAGCAGAAGGCTATATGGATGTTATCGCGCTTCACACTCACGGCTTCGACACGGCTGTTGCAAATATGGGAACGGCGCTTACAACCGAACAAGCAAGGCTTATTCGCAGATTTTGTAACAATTTGTATATTTGTTTTGATGGCGATAAATCGGGCGAGTTAGCCACACTTAAGGGGCTAGACATCTTACGGACTGAGGGCTTAGATGTAAAAGTAATTAAACTGCCACAAGGGCTAGACCCAGACGACTACTTAAAAACCCACGGCAAAGATAAATTCAGTTTACTTATAGACGACGCTAAAGACTTAACCGCTTACAAACTTAACGCGCTCTTTACGCAATTTGATATGAAAGACACAAAGGCAAGGGGAGACTACGCAAAAGCGGCGCTTCAAGAAATTGCTATGCTAGAGACGGAAGTAGAGCAAGAGCCATACATAAAAGGTATAGCAAAAGTCACAAACATAAATTTCGATACGCTGAAAGCGCAAATCAAAACTATACCAAAGCAAGTGGCGAAGCCCGCAAGCGCAAGGCACGCTAGCGAGCATTTACACGGGGGCGGCTCACCGCACGGCGACAAAGGCTTGCCAAAGCATATAATTGCCGTGCTTTATGCGCTTATTACAAACAAACCCTTCGCCACACTTACGCCCCATATGGCAGAATATTTAGACAATATTGTATATAAAACTATAATTAACTACATAATTGAAAGCAGAGCAAGTGGTCTAATTCCATCACCGCCATTCGAATTGTTAGATGATGAACACCACAGTTTACTATCCACAATTTTAGGTTGCACAGATTTTAACAAACTGACACCAGACGAAGCAGAACAATTTTACACAGATTGCATAAACAAACTACAAAAAACAGCGCGAGAGAAAGAGTTAAAAAATTTACAAACAGCCTACGCGGCAGAAGCCGACCTAACTAAAAGGGCTGAGATAGCAAAAAAAATACAACATCTAAAAAATCCAAAATTCAAAATTACATAACAGACAAAACCATAAACGAGACCACCAGCGCGCGACCACAAACGCGACCACAAACGCGACCACCAGCGAGACCACAAACGCGCGACACTAACACAACCTTACCCTAATTTATGGTTTGTCTGCAAAGGTTACGTTCGTTTTGAAAAACGAATTTAGAGGTACAAACAAATGAGAGATTTAAAAGAACATATCGATTTGCTTATTAAAAAAGCAAAAAAGCAAGGGCATTTATCGTACGACGATATTGGCGATTATCTAATTCCGCTTGAAGCAACAGCGCAAGAGGCAGATTTAGTATACAAAGAGTTAGAAAAAGCGGGCGTAAAACTTTTGCAAGATACACCAACGGCAGGCGGCGCATACGACAACATTCAAATAGATGTCGCGCTAGACGACCCGGTTAAGATGTACTTTAAAGATATGAGCCTTTACAATATGATAAGCGCGGAAGAAGAGATAGAGCTTGCTAAAAAAATGGTAGATGGCTGCTCTGAGGCTAAAAAGAAACTAAGCGAAGCTAACCTTCGACTTGTTGTAAACATTGCAAAAAAGTATGCGGGGCGCGGTATGCAACTTCTAGACTTAATTCAAGAAGGCAACCTAGGGCTTATGCGCGCGGTAGAAAAATTCGACTATTCTAAAGGCTTTAAGTTTTCTACTTACGCAACGTGGTGGATAAGGCAAGCAATTACGCGCGCAATAGCAGACCAAGCCAGAACAATCAGAATACCCGTGCATATGGTAGAGACTATAAACAAGCAACAGCGCGTGGCTCGTATGCTTATGCAAACATTCGGCAGAGAGCCAACCCCAGAAGAAATAGCGGAAGAGTTGGGCATAAGTGTAGAAAAAGTAAGAGAAATTCAAAAAATTGCGCTAGACCCATTATCTTTAGAAACACCAATAGGCGAAGAAGAAGACAGCCACCTAGGCGATTTTATAGAAGATGTTACCGAAAAAGCACCAATAGACCAAGCGGCATTCTCACAACTAAGAGACGCGCTTAAAAAACAACTAGATGGGCTAACCCCGCGCGAAGATATGGTTTTGCGCCTTAGATATGGGCTAGAAGATGGCAAACCGCGTACGCTAGAAGAAGTAGGCAAAGAGTTTAACGTAACTAGAGAGCGCATAAGGCAAATAGAAGCAAAAGCCTTACGAAAACTAAAACACCCATCAAGGTCTAAAAAGTTAAGAGACTTCTACGAAGGGAATTAACTAGCGCTTGATATATAAATTTTTTCTAAAAACACAAAATGCAGACTGTTCAAACGTTTGGCATTTAATGAGCTTAGCCATTTAACATTTAAAATTTAACAATAAACATTATTATGACAGTAAAACACATAACAAACATTATAGAAAAGTTTGCACCACTAAGTTTACAAATTAAAAATGACAATTGCGGGCTTTTAGTAGGCTACGAAAACGCAAATGTAAGCGGCATTATTATTACGCTTGATGTTACGCTAGACACTATAAACGAAGCAATTCGCGAGGGTTGCAACCTTATTATTTCGCACCACCCCTTTATTTTTAACGGGCTAACAGAAATTAATCACGACACAGTACGTGGCAAAATGATATACGAAGCAATAAAACACAACATCAACATCTATTCGGCGCACACAAATGTAGATGCCTGCAAGGGCGGGCTAAACGACCACCTAGCGTCCCTTTTTGGCTTGAAAAATGTTAAGCCCTATACAGAGTGCGAAATAGGCAGAGTAGGCACGCTTGCAAAACCTATCACGCTTGCCGACTTGGCAGTTATTGCAAAAAACAATTTCGACGAAGAAGTAAAAATTATTGGCGACCCACAAAAAGAAATTAAAACGCTGGTAGTATCAGGTGGCTCGTGTCCAGACGACACTATGCTTTACAAAGCGCTATACATACATAAAGCAGACTGCATAATAACAAGCGATATACGCCACCACGCGTCCCTATGGGTAAGAGAAAGTGGCTTCAGCGCAGTTATAGCCTCACACTTCGCAACAGAAATATCCTTTTGCGAAATCATAAAACAACTACTTCAAAAAGAATTTCAAAACAAAAACTCACAAACAAACAAGTCGCAAGACCAAACTAAAACCCTAAACATAATAATCAGCAAAACCCAAAAAGCCCCACAACTAAACGTAAAGTAATTTATATACTAAAAATTTGAAAAGAGTTGACATTTTATCTAAATTGATATATACTAATACTAACAACAAATAGGGGGTAGCAATATGGCACCAATAACAATCACAGAAAAAGATTTACAAGTAAAGTTTGATAATGCTTTAATGCAAAAAAAACCTACAATAATAAAAACAGCAAAATCAGAAGGCTTTTTAATTAGCAAAGAAGAATACGAGGGCTGGCTAGAGACATCATTTTTAAAATCTATTCCAGGTATGGATGAGAGAATACAAGAGGGTTTAAATACACCAATAGAGGAGTACGAAGACTTTGACTTTTTCAATTAAATATTTAAAGAAAACACAAAAAGATTATGATAAACTAAAACAACACCCAGTTCTATATTCAAACACTAAAACCTTGATAAGCAAAATAAAGCTTAATCCATACATAGGTAAAAAGTTGCGTGGCGAATATAAAGGGGCATATTCTTTACGAATAAATGATAAGCACAGAATTGTTTATAAAATAGATGAAAAACAAAAAGTCGTGGCTATAATGAGCCTTTGGGGACACTACGGCGATAACTAAAACAGACAAATAAAAGTAAAAATAAGGCGGTTAAAGCAAAAAGTTTTAACCGCTTTTTTGGTTTTAAGGTTTTTAGTTTTGCCATAAAAATATATGTTTAATTTTACCTATAAAAGTTTGTTGTTAATATTTGTTAAAAGTTTGTTCATATGCTTGACTTTTTTTTTTTTTGATAAAATATACTTATACACTTTA
>WQRI01000016.1 GCA_009786825.1 Bacillota bacterium | reverse complement strand
GGCGCAAGCATTGGTGGCTCTCACGCGGCGGCTTTTGGTTTAGAGTGGACAAGCAGTTGTGGTGGGCAAGTAGTAGAGTTTTTAGGTGGTGAAAACGGCAAGAGGGGTAACGTGGTGCAATTAAGGGCACTTGGTGCGGGTATTGTTTTAATTACGGCAACCCACCCACAAACAGAATTCTATGCGACATTTACAATAGTGGTGGATGAAGCAAGGCTAGATAGTGTAGAGATTTTAGGGGATAGGGTTGTTAGAAATGAGGCAGCAATGCTTATACCGCTAGAGTATACAGACGGCGTTTATACGCTTTCAAGCGTAGCAGCAAGGCAATCTTTAGAACTTAGCCTAAATTTAATTTCGCACGGAAATGTTTCAACAGATTTTGTGTGGACTTCAAGTGATAGCATAGTAAGTATAGTTGGGGGCGAGAGTGGTAACAAAATCACAGACAAAAACGGCTTAATAACTGTATTACCATACGGCGTAGGCAGAGCGGTAATACGCGCGGTGTCGACAATAGACGGCAGTATCTACGCAGAGTTTGTAATATTTGTAACGCGCGGCAGCGCAAGTTGTGCAATACAAGACGGCATACTAGACCTACCAACAATTGCAGAAGGTTATGTGAGAGTTATATTTGTGTGCGAGCATTATTTTGGTAGTGCAAGAATGAGCCACCAAGATATGAGTTTAGAGTATGCGTTAGAGTTTGTGTTGCCGCAGTTGCAAGTAGATATATACGGCGCAATATTCCACGGCTGGAGTTTATCACGCGGTGGCAGCATTTTAGAGATGTGCCCAGAGACAGAGCAATTACTTCTACCATTACATCTACTAGATATCGAAAACGGCGCAGACACAATCTTACTATTCGCTGTTTGGTACATACCTTACATACCATCTGAGAACAATGGCTCTAACCTAGCACGTAACATTATAATCGGCACACTTTCAGTAGCAGGTGTAGGCGCAGCCGGCACAGCAGGCTACATCGCACAGAGCAGAATACGCAAGCGCAGGAACAACGAGATGAGCGAGTGGGGAATGGACTAATTATCAGGTATCAAGTAACAAGTATCAAGTAACAAGTAGTTACACCCGCTACCGCGGGAAAGGTATAATGCGGCTTTGCCTAGATTCTTCGCTTCGCTCAGAATGACAATACAAAAAGTGCTAATTGCTAACTGTTCAAACGTAAGGGCATATAATGGGGTGTAACCATTATTCAATATTCATTATTCAACCAAAAAAGCCGTACGGAAAATTCCGTACGGCTTTTTTGGTTGACTTATGTTTTTAAAAGTGGTATACTAGGGGGTATGAGGGAGAGTGTTAGGGCGTTACAACTTGGTGAGCGATTGGGGGCTGGGGTCGGCTCTGTTTATGTAGTTGCGGGCGATGATGGCAATTTGGTTAGCCTTTGTGTGTCTGTTTTTGTTAAGCAAGTTGGGGGTGAATTTTCTGAACTTAATGTGGCTTATTTAGATGGTAAGGGTAGTGGGAAATTGGACGCGGGGTGTATTATTGCTAGTTTGGAAGGCTTGCCTTTTGGGGACGGATTTAAGTTGGTTATTATAGAAAATTTTAGCCCATCTAAAGAATGTAAGGCGCAACTTAAAAAGTATTTCGAAAACCCAAATCCTTTAAGTGTTGCGGTTTTTGTTTACGGAAAAGATAGCGGAAAAGATTTAAAACAGGCTTTAGATGGGAAATATATTTTAGTAGATTGCTCTAAGTTGGACACTAATACGCTTGCTAAAAATGAAATTTTGAAGTTTGAGCGTGCGGGGATAGCCTTGCAAAGTGACGCGGCAATTGCGCTTGTTACGTATTGTGCGAATGATAGCGGGCGTATACAACTAGAGAGAGAGAAACTTATTTTAATGTTTACGAGTGTAGGCGGGTTAGATTGTGTCAGTAAGCAAAAAGAAACAAAGGGCGAAGTAGCCAAAGATAAAGCAACCAAAGAGAGAGTAGCCAAAGAAAAGGTAGAAATTACTGTTGCGGATATAGATAACCTTGTTAAAAAAGATTTAGAGTTTGCAATTTTTGAGATTACAAACAACATAGCAAGCGGAAATAAACAACTGCTGATAGAGCAAACCAGACACTTAGTGCAAGATAATGCAAGCCCTACTTCGTTTTTATCTTTAGTTTACAATTATTTTAGGCGACTATATATTGTTAAGGTGTCTAGCGCGACGTCTGCTGAATTAGCAAAGGCTTTGGGCATTAAAGAGTTTGCGGTAAGAATGTTAAAGCAAAATGCTAGCAAGTTTTCTGAGGCTAGTATAAAACAATGTATGAGAGTTTGTGCGGGCGCCGAGTTAGATTTTAAAAGCGGTAGAATAAAAGAAATTTATTTAGAGAGTTTGTTTTTGCACTTTGTGCATTTGTTGCACGCCTAAAGTTTAAAAAGCGGGTAGATTATAGTTTAGAAAACGGGTAGATTACAGTTTAGAAAATAGTTTAGAAAAACGGGTAGATATGAGTATTAATAAAATTGAAGTAAACCAACATAAGCCTGAGCAAATGGTTGCAGACAACAAAAGGCGTAAAAGCATTCTGTGCTTTTTGTTAGATAGCAAGTATAGTTTTGTGCTGAGCATTATTTTAGTTTATTTGTCGTTTGCTTTTTTTGGTTTGTTTGAGGTTGCTAGGTTTTTGCATTTTATGTTTATTATTACGTCTGGCATTTTTGAGGGCGTATATTTTTCTGTGGTTACGCAATATTTTATGGCCGTTGTGGCGGCTTTAATATTTGCAGTTTTTTTGACGGCGGTTTTTGAGGCGGTAACTTTTCTTGTTTATAGGTGGTCTACCAAAATTATTAGAAAAAAAGACGGCGGGTTGTTTACAATTCAGATGTATATTGGCTATACAGATTTTTCTAAAGCGGTTAGGTTTGCGTTTATTCCGCGCAATATCGTTTTGGGGATAATGTATTTGTTTTTGCTGACCAACCCGCTTTTAATTTCTTTTTTCACGTTGTCGCTTAGGTTTATTATTACGAATGTGTTTTTGGTGCTGTCGTTTTTTTTGCTGAAGCGAAAGTTGCCCGCAGATATATCTCACCTAGCGTTCGAGCGAATTGTTAAGAGTTATGTTTTCTTTTTAATTATGGAATTTATATTTATACTCTCACCCGGCGGTTTCTTTTAGGGTTTGCTTGGTAATCGGTTCGTCCTAGCGGACGGCAAATTTTTTGTGGTTTTGTTTATGAGTAGAAAGATGCTTAAGTTGCTATTTGTGTTTAAGATGTTTGCAAGCATTTTGTTTTTTAATGCGGGTGTTTTTGTGGTTTACGCTGGTAGTGTTGGAAGCGGGCAAGCTGCGACAAATGCGGGGGTGGCTTTACAAGTAAGTAGCCAAGCAGAGATAGAAAGTCAGATTATGGATAACTTGCTGGCATTTTTGGGGGATGGTGAGAGATACAGGCGAGAGAGCGTGGCAGAGCAAGCGGCGGCGGCAGACTTTTTATACGCTCACTTAAAGGGCAAGGCGACCCAGCCTAATACAGAAGTTAATAGGATTCGCTTTAGGTTTGGCGGCGAGTATTATTATAATATAGAGGCTAGAATTAATTCGGGGGTGGCTGGTAGTGCAAAGCAAATAATTATTGGTGCGCATTACGATAATGTGGTTAGAACAAGAGGTAGTGGCGAGAGTATGGTTATCTCGCAGGGTGTTTATGATAATGGGTTGGCAGTTGCTACGCTTTTAACGCTTTTTTATAATCTGCAAGGGGCGGGGGCTGATTTTGATTTTGATATTGTTTTTGTGTTTTTTGGGGCAGAAGAGTTGGGGCTTGGTGGCTCTTTGCACTATGCGGCAAATGTAAATAAAGCCCGTACGCTTTTGTTTATAAACTTAGATGTGATAGGGGTGGGCGATAATTTATACATCTACACGTATGAGAGAGAGACGGTACACGAGCGCTTCTTTTTAGATTTGGCGCGCGATGCGGGTGTGCCGCTTAATTCTATGCCGCGCAATAGGCGCATTACTTTTCAGACACTTGTGCCTATTGGGTACTCGCACATTGGTATGATGTCGGACAATACGGCTTTTGCAAACGAGGGCATTTTGACTGCATTTTTGTTTTCGCATAACTTGAGCGTGCGTGGCTTTGCGCTTCGCGAGACGGCGCATTCGCATAACATTATGCACACGGTTTATGATAATCTAGAGCATATAAAGCAGTACCACCCGAATTTTTTAAGGCGCACGGCATATGTGTATACGCTTGTTAAGGGCGCGCTTTTAAGCCCAGAGTTTGCTGGTGTGCTTGTTTACTCGGCAAACAATATGCCAAGCCTTGCGTTTTTCTACCGCCAAACTCATTTAATTATATACATTATTTCTATTGTGGTTTTGCTGTTTGCGCTTTATTTTATTTATCAGCATCTTAAAAGGGCAAGCGCAAACGCGCCTATATCTATCCCAACCAAAAAGGTTAAACTATCGCAGTTTATACCAGCAGATATAAGGCTACAACTAGAGCGCGAACTTAACTCTCGCTATCTAGCAAAAGAACACCTAGATAGCGACGGCACAATGTACGTATTCGGCAAAGACTATGAGAGTTGAGATTATGAGCGCTGAGATTATAAGAGTTGAGAGTTAATAGTTGAGAGTTTAGAGTTGAGCGTTTTGTGTGAGCGGGGTTGTTTTTGATGAGATAAGAATTGCGGACAACCTAAAGAATTGCAGATACTTACAGATTTTGTTTTAGAATTTTGCTTTACATTTTGTTTTAAATTTGCTATAATACTTAAAGAAAATTATGAGTACGATAGATGAGATAAGAGATTATTTTGGTGGGCTGACTTGGTATGGGGGTATTTTTGCCGCCATAGATTTATTAATTTTTGGCGCGCTTTGTATTTTGTTTTTAAATTTTGTTAGGAAGTCTGGCGGAAATTCTCTTTTAAAGTATGTTATAATTTTTGCGGTGGTTTTTGCCGTTGCGCTTTTATTTAACAATTATATGCCGTTTACTGCATTTTTGGCTTGGTTTTTTGTGCCGGTGGTGGCAATACTTTTTGTAGTAATTTATAGACACGAGATTAAGCGTGCGTTTTTTAGGCTAAGCGTAAAAAACACGAGGGCTAGTAAGGAAGTGTCTTTTGCTTCTGTTTCTGCCGAAGAGATAAAAACTGCCGTTACAGAACTTGTTAGGGCAACTCAAAATTTATCTAAGTCTAACATTGGCGGGCTTATTGTTTTTGCTAATAAAAATATGTCTAGCAGTATTGTTGATAGCGGAATATCTATTGGTGCGCGAATTAGTTCGCAACTGATTGAGAGCATTTTTAACACGCGTTCTCCACTTCACGATGGCGCTGTTGTTATACAAGGTAACACAATTGTTGCGGCGGGTTGTTTTTTGCCACTTACGCAAAACAGAGAAGTGCCAAAAGATTTAGGAACAAGGCACAGGGCGGCTTTGGGCATTTCAGAAAATACAGACGCGCTGGTTATAGTTATATCAGAGCAAACGGGTATAATTTCGGTTGTAGAAAAGGGCGAGTTAACAAGATTTATAGACTCTGAAAGGCTTACAAGCATTTTAGAACAGCATTACGCGGGGTGAGTTGGCATACAATAAAGTATGCTTAAAACAGTTGTATCTAAGTTTGGCGGGACGTCTCTTAGCAGTGCCGAAAATATTTTAAAAGTTGCGGATATTGTTAAACAACCACTATGTGAAAAGTCTCTTAGTGGGCTTAGCGGGGCGGTTGGCAAGTCGGAAGGTGTACGTGCGTTTGTGGTTGTGTCTGCGCCGGGTAAGCGGTTTAGTGACGATAGCAAAATTACAGACTTACTTTATAAAGCAATAGAAAAGCCAAAAGTTTTGGCTTTTGTTAAAGACAGGTTTGCAGAAATTGTCGAAAAACTAAATAATTTGGCGGACGGCAAAAAGTTAGGCGCGGTGAGAGCGGGCAGAGAAGTAGGCAAAGAAGCGGGCGTAGAAATAGGCAGAGAAGTAGGCGCGGTGGCATACGGCAAAATCAGTTTAGATGTATGTGAGTATTTTAAAGGCTTGTACGACTATATAACTAAAGCCAAAATAGTTAATACAGATTACGTTGTGTCTAGGGGCGAGTATTTGTGCGCAAAAATTTTGGCAGAAGTTTTAGGATATAATTTTGTAGATGCGACCGAATTAATACTGTTTAGAAATGGCGAGTGCCTAACAGAAGAGAGTAATGAGTTAGCGAGTTTTGTGCTATCTAAACTAGACAATGCAGTAATACCCGGCTTTTATGGGCGCGATATTACAGAGTCTACGGCGGACATTGAGCCACGAGTAGACAGCAAGGCGCAAGTAGACAGCAAAGTACATAAATTATATGTAGGTAGCAAAGCAAACAAATCTTATGTAGACAGCGCATATAAGGTAACAACTTTTGCGCGTGGCGGCTCAGACATCACAGGTGCTAGAATTGCACGGGCGGTGGGCGCAAGCCTATACGAGAATTGGTCTGATGTAGACGGAATTTATACGGCAGACCCAAACATTATAAACAAGCCCTCTATTATAAAGGCGCTTACGTATAAAGAGTTACGCGAGTTGTCTTTTGCGGGGGCTACAGTTTTGCACCAAGATAGTGTTTTTCCAACGCGCAAGGCTGGCATACCTATAAACATTAGAAACACTTTTAATACAGATAGCGCGGGGACGCTAGTTGTGCCACCCGCTAAGTTAGATAAAATTTTAGAGCCAAAAGTAAAGTCGCGTAAAGAAGTTGCGTTAAAGCCGAGCAAAGAAGTTGTGCTAGCAGATATGCGGGGCATACGTGATACCACACAAACGGCAAGTGTGCGCGGTTTGGCGGGCAAAAAAAACTATACTATTATACACATTGAAAAGGGAAAGCTGGGGCTTTTGCGTGACGCTTTTTTTTGCGTTTTTGCGGCTTTAAAAAAGCATAATGTTATGCCAGAGCATATGCCTACGGGCGTAGACAGCATATCCCTTGTGATACATTCTATCAGCCCACAAACTTTAGAAGCACTTTGTGGCGATATTATAAAGGCAACCAGCCCGCCCCACTTAAAAATTATAAACGACATTGCGCTTATATCTATTGTTGGTAAGGGCATTGCTAGCGAGCCACGCGTAACCAACGAAATTTTTTCTGCCCTAAAAAAAGCCGATGTAAAAACGCGTATTATAACGCAGTCTACGGCAGATATCTCTATTATAATAGGCGTAGACAATAAAGACTATGAGAGAGCGACCAAAGCGCTATACCGGGCGCTTGATACATAAATTTTTCGCGGTTGTTTTTCCTTGCGGAAAATCCAAAGGCTCAAAATTTATGTATCTGCGCGCTGGCGACTAAAACAATCCGACAACCCTTTGGGTTGTGTAATGATTGCTGCCGCAATCGGATTTAATAAACGGAGTATCAATTTATCTTTCCGCAATCTTTGCACGAGGGGGCGCTTGATATATAAAATTTTTGCCGGTTTCGGCTAAAGCCTGCAAAGGTCAAAAATTTTATATATCAAGCGCTGGCAATGCTTCGTCCTAGCGGACAGCAAAATAACAACCAGCCATTCACATAAAAAAACACTATGGATAAAAAGCAAAGTAACAAAAGAGCAGCAGACGATATTATTGCTAAGTTAAACATAAAGTTGGCTAAGCAAGGCTTTTCTAATTCTAAGCAAAAGCGGGTTAGACTATCAGAGCCAAGCGGTTTAGAGAGTGAGCAGCGCATTAAGCAGTTAGAAAAAGAACAGGCTTTAGAGTTAAACGATAGTGCTGCAAATTTCACTAACGCTAACACCAGCGCTAACACTTTTGTTGCTAATACCCACAATGCAAATATCACCAGCCAAAATACTACCAATGGAATTATCACCAATGCAAACGCCACAAACGAAATTATCACCAGCGAAAATATTCCTAGCGGTGCAATCATAGTACCTAAACAGTTGTCTGGTGGCGAGTTAAAAGCGCAAAAGATAAACCAAATACCAAATGCAGAACTTCACTATGGCAGGCGCGACAGACTAAGAGAGCGAATGCTAAGAGAGGGCATAGATGGCTTTGCTTGCCACGAGGTTATAGAGCATATGCTATACCTAGTTAACCCGCGCGTAGACACAAACCCCATAGGTCATAGGCTTATAGAGATGTTCGGAAGCGTACAAAACGTGCTAGAAGCAAGCCCGGAAGAGCTTATGCGCATAAACGGCGTTAGTGCAAAAAGCGCTCAATTGCTATCTTCCCTGCCACTTTACTTCGAGTTTTATAGAAACGATAAGTTCAGAAAGCGCCAACGCTTCGACAGACACGGGCTTAGCATAGAATACTTTATATCTAAACTAGGGCTTTTAAACCACGAAGAATTCCATATGCTGTGCTTAAACAAGGCTTATTATATGCTTCACAGCACATTACTAAACCGAGGCACGATAGACCAAGTTCACGTTTTTATAAGAGAGATTGCCGAGATTTCACTAAACCACCGCTCTAGTTTTGTTGTGCTTGCGCATAACCACCCAAGCGGAGACCCATACCCATCTAAAGGCGACATCGAGACAACAACCAACATAGTAAAAGCCCTAGCGCCACTAGGCGTAATAGTGCTAGACCACATAGTCGTAGGACACGAGAGTTACTACTCTTTTAGAGAAAACGGCAAGATAGATGAAGAAGACCTTTTCGTATCCGACCCACTATACCTAAGCAGTTTTATGGAACGAAAACACCTACTATGGCAACTAGAAAAGAAAAAGCCAAGCACATAAAACCCACACTTTTTCTACCGCATTTAATAAAATGCTTGCAAAAAGATTTAAAATGCTTGCAAAAATATTTGATTTGTGGTAAAATATACTCAGTACATAAAATTTTTTTGCTAAGTGTGTCCACAAGTTGAGGACCTGTGTTATTGAAAGAAATATGCGCGTGTACCCACAATGCCAAAAATTTTGTGTACTTCGCTAGCGAAAGACTATGTGCTAGCGCACGGCACGATTGCCAAAACGGAAAGTATCAAACTTACTTAAAAAGGAGAAAGGGGTTATGGATTTTAACTATTACGATTTGGGAGATTTACAAGGTGGTGAGATAGCCGAGGTTACTTTGGTTGGTAATGCGGCTAATGTAAAACTTTTAGACGGCGAGAATTATTCGCTTTACAAAGCGGCTAAGCCACACGAGTATTATGGGGGGCTGGCTACGCAAAGCATTACAAAACTTCAGATACCGCGCGGTGGTCATTGGTTTATTACTGTAGATATGCAAGGGCTTTTAGGAAGCACGAAGTCTACTGTTAAGGTTACGACTGCCACCGAGTAAAATGGTGTGACAAAAAATGGGCGCGCAATGGGTATTTGTGACCTAGGAAATACGTTTATGGTAACGGCTTAAGGCAATGGTTTATATTGCTCGCGTATAGTGACACTCGGCGGCACTCGGCTTAATTAGAAAAGATTGTAGAAATTTTAGAGAAAAGAAGACAAGCGTCTTCTTTTTTTGTTTGCTTGCATATAGTGTACAATGGAAAAGTATGATGGAATAAAACCCGCAACCGAAAATGATGAAGCGAGAGAGAGTGAGAATATTATATACGAGATTTGCTTGCAAGGGGGTAATAACTCTTTGCTTTTTGCGTTGCAAGACAAGTATGCCGCACTTGTAAGTTTAGATGGCGATAGTGAAGCGCACGATACGCTTGATGATATTGTTGTTGAAAAACTTATAGTAGCAGTAGAAGAGACTACGCGCCAAATAAATGGTGGCTTACTTGCAATAGAGGGCGGGGTAGACAGCCAAAACGAAATTGCTCTGGTAAATGGTAAGGCAGGGTCAAAACAAAGGGCGATGTCGCTAGGGGATATATTTTTAATGCAGGGTTTACTTGCTTGTATGGTGTTTTTTGCGCTGTCGTTTTTTTCGCTGATAGAGTTTGACATTATACAAAGCGGGCTAGATTTTTTTTACGGGCTTTTTGGGGGTAATGCGGGGGAAGTAGAAGCCGAGTTGTTTAGGCATTTTTCGGAATTTCCATTTTTCAACTTGTTTACAAAACTAAGAAAGTAATTCGGCGGAATGTCTTGTGGCGGTTGTTGTTAGATGGCGGTCACTAGAAAAATATGAGAATTGTTATTCATCCACTAACCATTTTTTTGTTTATAATTTTAACGGCAAGGGGCTTAGGCTTCTTGCTTTTTGTATATTTGCTGTCTGTGGTTTTGCACGAGTTAGCGCATAGTTTTGTTGCAAAAAAAAGGGGGTATGCGCTTGGTCGGATAAACATATTGCCTTACGGCGCGAGTATAGAGGGGTCTTCTCAAGATATGGCTTACGCAGATGAGATTGCCGTATCACTTGCGGGTCCGCTTTTTAATTTGCTTGTGTGCTTGTTTTTTGTTGCGTTTTGGTGGCTTGTGCCGCTTACATTTTATTATACAGAGATTATAGTAATTGCAAACTTGTCGCTTGCCGTTTTTAATTTGTTGCCGATTTTTCCGCTTGATGGCGGGCGGGTAGTGCTTGCGCTTTTAAGTTTAAAACTGAAAAGAGAACTCGCTTTAAAAATTTCTAAAATAATTGGGCTTGCTTTTGCGCTTACGCTATTTTTGATTTTTTTGTTTGGCGTAGCGCTTTGGTTTTTTGGGGCGACAGGTACAGCAAACGGGACAACAAACTTGAGGACAACAAACTTTTACGCACTACTAGTGCTTGGGCTTGTAAGCATTTTTTTAACAGCGGGCGTTTTAGCGGCAAACAAAAACGATAATTATAAAAGGGCGATTGGTAGGCTTCAAAAATATAAAAGGGCGCGCTATGGGCTGATTTGCCGCGACATTATAATTGACTACAACCTAACACTTGGGCAAGCCTTACGGCGCATATCCAACAGTTACTACTACAACATAATTATAGTAGACGAAAATTTTAAGCAACTGAAAACAATAACGGAAGACGAGTTAGAACAACACCTTATAAACTACGGCTTTAATAAGCAACTAAGGGATGTGTAAATTTAATGTTATCGCTTGCTATTTTGCTGAGAATATGTTACAATTAAAAGGTTAGCGCAACTTATGCTACTAGGCTAGGTTGCGTAAAAAAAATTGAGGGGTACTTAAAATAAATTATGAGAAAACAGAGATTTAAATCTATTTTGCTGGCTTTAATGATTATTGCTGGTTTAGTAATGCCTGTGTTTATGCTGTCGGGCTGTTCTGAGAATGAGAGCAGTTTTTTGCCGATGGTTACTACGGGCTTTGGTCATACTAGTGTTTTGCGAGAAGATGGCACGATATGGTCTTTTGGGCGTAACGAAGAGGGGCAACTGGGTAATGGCAACCGCATAAGTCAGTTTGCGCCGGTAAGGGCAATATTTAACCCTTTCACACACGGCGGGGTAACTTACTACCCACCAGAGACTTTTATAAGGGTTGTATCACACAAAATACATACTATGGCGCTTGGAGATGATGGTAGCGTATGGGCTTGGGGTTGGAACGAAGAGGGTCAACTTGGCGCGAACGTTGGCTGTAGGCTAACACCTATTCGCGTGCCGGGTCTTTACAATATTGTTGATATAGATGTTGGAATGTTGTTTTCTGTGGCACTTAGCGCAGAAGGCGTTGTTTATGCGTGGGGTCGTAACAGGCTTGGGACAATGGGGGACGACACGCTAGATGACCAATCTCGTGCAAGACCTGTTCCGGGGCTTCGTGAAGACGGCAGATTTATACAAATTTCGGCGGGTCACGAACACGTGCTTGCGCTTCATTCAACCGGGCGCGTTTACTCGTGGGGCAGAAACCGCAACGGGCAAGTGGGCTTTCCTAATATGGTTGGTGGGCATCACGACGATAATATTCGCGCGTGGCCAGTACACGTAGCGGGGCTTCCTAACAATATAGTAGAAGTTGCGGGCGGCGGCTTCCACTCTGTAGCGCGTACTTCTAACGGGCTTGTTTATGCGTGGGGGCGTGCAGATAGGGGTCAGTTGGGTAATGGACCTATGCAAGTTGTTAGTGGCAGACCAGTAGTATCTCAGCCCGTGCCACAAAGGGTAGACATACAAAATGTAAGGCGAATAACATCGTCAGGCGGGGACGCGAACGCGGCAATACTAAACAACGGCACGCTTTGGACGTGGGGCAGAAACAACGAGGGGCAGTTGGGGGACGGTACCCTTACAAATAGGCTGACACCCGTGCAAGTATTGGTTGCGCCGAACCAGCCCCTAACAAATGTAATATCTGTGTCTGTTGGTGAGACACATATGGCGGCTATAAACGCACAAGGTCACGTAATGGGTTGGGGCGAGAATTGGGACGGTCAGTTAGGCAACAGAGGGCTTCACACTTCCGCTACACCGCTTCAAGTAAGGCGCGAGTTAGATAGGGTGAATTTAGGGCTTCCGCAAAGACCCGATGGCTATACGTATTTAACGGGCGTTACGCACATTGCGGTAGGAAATTTATTTACACTAGCGCTAAGGGACGACAATAGGGTAATGGGCTGGGGGCGAAATAATCACGGACAACTGATTATGCAAAACTCTATAGACCACCGCATAGCAACAATTTTGTACGACTTCAGACATCACGACCCACTCAATCGCTTCCCATATATTGCAGCCAACTGGCGACCAATAAATGATGTTGTTGCTATAAGCGCGGGGCTAGAGGTTGGTCACGGATTTGGTGTTGCTATACAGGGGGACGGCTCTGTATGGGGCTGGGGCGACAATATGAACGGGTGGCTTGGAACGGGCGAGCCTAGAAGAACACTTGGTGACGAGCCTAAAGATAACAACCCACGACAGATGCTTAACATTACAAATGCGACTGCTATTGCTGCGGGCGGTAGGCACACGCTTGTTGTTCAGGGCGGCGAAGTATGGGCTTCTGGTCACGGCGGTAGCGGTAGGCTGGGGGATGGCACAACGGCGGGCAGGCACACGCCAATTCGCCTAACTTCTTTCCCAACCGGTACAGCGGCATTCCCGGCGGGTACAACTATAGAGCAAGTAGAAGCGGGTATGGCATCTAGTTTTGCGATAGATAGCCGCGGATATTTATGGGCTTGGGGCTATAACGGGCAAGGGCGTTTAGGTACGGGCGATACGGGCAGCAGACTAACGCCGACAAGGGTTATGGGTCCGTCTATTATAGGTGGCGAGAGAATACTGCAAGTTTCATCTCACGCAAATCATACGCTTGTGCGCACTCTAAGTGGGCGCGTGTGGGCTTTTGGCGCTAATTGGAACGGGCAGATTGGCGACGGAACAACTTACGCAAGGCATACGCCGGTAAGGGTAGAGCGTTTAGAAAATGCTGTGTCTGTTGCGGCGGGTGGCTCGCACAGCGTTGTTGCGTTGTCTAACGGGCAAGTATGGACGTTTGGCAACCACGGCAGAGACCAACTAGGGCGAGTTGCGCCGCATTGGGCAGATAGGCTTGTGCCGGGTCAGGTTGCGGGCATTACGGGGGCGACAAGTGTATATGCGGGGGCAGAGCATTCTGTTGTGGTAGTTGGCACGGGGGCGGATAACACGGTGTGGACCTTTGGCTCTAACAACGCGGGCGCGCTTGGCAATGGTACGGTTCGCTTGGGTGCACAGCCAGAGGGTGCAGACAACCGCAGGCTTTTTGCATCTGGGCGCGTACACGGCGTTCATCACTCAATTAACTTCTTAAATGCTTTTGTTAGCGATTTTCCGCCAACTGCAGTTGTAGATGATGTTGAGAATGGCGGTGGTGGCGGTAGCAACATAGGCTCGTTTTTACTAGCGCTGTTTGTAACGCTACTTATTTTTGGTATAATAGGGGCGCTTGTGTTTGGCATATACTACTATTTTTACGGCAACCCATTCAGCCCGGCAAAACCAGCAAGGGCAAGGGCGGGGGCTAGAAAAAAGCCAATAAGAACAAAGCCACAAAAGTCACTCAAGCCCACAAAAATAAAACCGCTCAAAACCAAACCAATTACTAAGCCTACCACAAAACCGACCACAAGACCAACAGTTAAGCCATCGGTTAAGCCAGCGGTAAGACCAACAGTTAAGCCAACAATTAAGCCAACCCCAAAGCCGACAGTTAAACCTACAGTAAAACCAAAACCAATAGATAGAACCAAACCAACAGACCGCAAAAAACCATAAATCATAAAAGGAAATTTAAAAAATTATGAGAGTATTATTAATTAATGGAAGCCCTCGCGAAAAGGGTTGTACTTACACAGCGCTTTTACAAGTTAAGGGGGCGCTAGAAAAAAACGGCGTAGGGGCAGAAATTTTTTGGCTAGGTAGTGGCGCGATTCAGGGCTGTACATCGTGCTACGCGTGCAAAGCCAAGCCTTTTGTTTGCCCATACGACAAGGTTAAGGGCGATAAGGTTGCCGAGTTTATAACAAAGGCTAAGGAAGCAGACGGCTTTGTTTTTGGAAGCCCGGTATATTATGCGGGTCCGAACGGTAGCCTTACTGCTTTTATGGATAGAGCGTTTTTTGCCTACTCGGCGCACTTAAAAGGCAAGCCTGCCGCGTGCGTGGTGTCTGCGCGCCGCTCTGGCACAACGGCAACTGTAGATAGGCTTAACAAATATTTTTTAATTAACCAAATGCCAATTGTAAGCGCAAACTATTGGAACGCAGTACACGGAAGCGAAGCAGACGAAGTTTTAAAAGATGCAGAAGGCATACAAACAATGCGCATAATAGGCGCAAATATGGCGTGGCTAATAAAATGCATAAAAGCAGGCGAACCATTCAAAGAAGCAGAACCAAAAACCTTCACAAACTTCATAAGGGAATAAGTTCTTCATACTAATTTGTTTTAAGATTGTCACATCTTTCGTCATCTTTTTGGTGTAAAGGTTGCCTTCTTCGGCTTGTTAGCGTACATCTAGTACGCCTTAAGCCTCATCAGTCAACTTTACCCTCAAAAATCTATCCGAAATCCGTGGACAACTTAAAAACAAATTAGTATGTTTTCAAAATATAAATACATTCAAAAACAAATACATTCAAAAATACAAATACATTCAAAAATACAATATATTCAAAAATATAAATAGCATTTAAAATTTTGTGGAGGACAAAATGAAAAAATTAAAAAACTTGTTACTTGTTGCGTTGCTAAGTTTTGCGTTAGTATTTGCGCTTAGCGCGTGCGACTTACTAGGTGATAATGACGAAAATAACCAACCATTAGGTCAAGTGCCTGTGTTTGTTGGAATGACTATTACTAATACCGAACCTGTTTTGGCAGAACCTGCTTCGGCACCGGTTGCCCCGCTTAATCAAGGCAATCAAGGTAATCAAGGTAATCAAGGTGGTCAAGGTGGTCAAGGCAATCAAGGTGGTCAAGGTAATCAAGGCGGAAACTCTCAAGGTAACACGACAGGCAATAACCGACCAAGTGTAGACCAAGACAATCCGTTTGGCGATAACAGCGATATTAAAAACCAAGTTGGCTCTAGTTTAGATGTTGTGGGAGATAGTGGCATTCAGTTGTATGCCGACTTAAATGCAGACGTTTATGTTAGAGTTAGGCTTCATAATCCAGATAATTTTGTAATTTTAAGTTTTACGCTTAACGGGCAATTCTATCAGTCTTTCGAATTTAGAGATGGCTCTAACAGCGAAAACCTTATACTTCGCAAAAATGTTGGCGCTGTATCGGGCATTATAGACTTTACAATAGATGCAATAATGTATATAGAGGGCGGAGTAATAAGAGATGTATTACTACACGGAGAGCGTACTGTAAGCGTTGGTGTTCGCCCAACGGCACAAGTTAGCGCACTTGTTACAAACGCAAATGTTTCACTTGCAAGCGCTTCGTTTAATGTAAGCTTAAGTGATGGCGGAAATCTAATAGAAGTGTCTAATGGTAGTGCAGTTGCAGTTTTATTCGACGGACAGACAATTTTAAGAGAGCAACCGCTAACAGTTGGTGCAAACACAGTAGAGTTTGTTGGTTTAACACCAAACACACTATATCAGTTTGCGGTATTTGCATATTACGATAATTTTACGGGTAGCCCGGCAGGTGCTAGTTTAAATAAATTACAATCGTATTCTTTCTATACAGATTGCGTTGTGCTTTTCGATTCAAGCGCAATTACAATTACGCAAACCAGCATAGCGTTCGATTTTGCGTGGCACAGCGAGATTCAAGTGCAAAATCGCGTGTTTAGCAACATAGCACTTTACCGCGGAGCAACACAAGTTTTGCAGTCTGTAAGCACGCTTACTATACAAAACCTTTTAAGCAATACAACTTACACAATTGTTGCAACATATTTAAACGGAAACGAGACAATAAGTTTAACCTTTACAACTTACGCAAAGCAAGTGCCAACAATAAGTATTACAAATGTAGTGCCAACTCAAAATAGTGTTGCGTTTGGAATCTACAAAGTAGATGCAGATAATATAATTATCTCAACCACAGTTCAACTTTTACGCGGTGACTATGTTATCAGCACATTAGATAACCTTAACACGCTTGCCTTTACAGACCTTTTAAGCAATAACTCTTACACAATAAGGGTAACAATTATATATAACTTAAACAATGGCGAGCCAAATAAAACAGCAACCCAAACTTATAATTTTACAACACTTACTAAGGTTACACCAGTTGTAAGCATTACAAACGTAGTAGTAACTCAAAGCAGTATAAGTTTTGGCGTTAATGTAACAGACCCAGATAGTGTGGGTAGCATTACAGCAATAGAGTTATTAGTAGGTGAGACTGTTGTGCAATACCTAACCGATTTAACTGTAAGAGAGTTTACAGCCCTGCAAGGCTATACGCACTATATAATTCGTGTAACTTACACTTTCAACTTAAGCGATGGGGTAGGCGTTCGTACATTAACGCCAACAGCCACAACTCAAACACTACCAGTACTAGAAATTTTGGAAGTGGTAATAAGAAATACAGAGCCGGTAACTGTTGGGCAAAACATAATAACAGAAGTTTTGTTGTATAACCCATCAAACATAGCAATTACACAAGTGCAAGTAAATAATATGATTTTAACCCCTTCGGCGTTAAGTTTAAGAAATAGGCTTTTTGTAAATATTTTAGTAGATGAGAGTTTTGAAGGCGGTATAACTTATATAGAATTCGAGCGTTTACACTTTGTTATGGGTGGCGCGCCAATAAGTTTAGGTGTACTACAGCAACAGTCGGTATCGGTATTTGTAATGACAGAGTTAAGGGTGTTAAGCATTGAAACAGTAGATAGCAATCTAAACCAAGTTTATTTTGGCGTTAGGGGTGGACAGATTAGTTATTTGATAACATTGCACAACAACGCAAACCATACAGTAGATAGTATTTCTATCACAACAATTTATGTTTCTATAGATACGTTTACTGCAAGCAACATAACAGTTATAAATCAAAACCAAATTAAAGTAACAACAACAATTAGCGAGAACGCCGCAACAGACAATGTAATGTTTACGCCAACAATAACAAGTATAACATTCTCTAATGTGAGTATAGGTTTAACGCCTCAAGTAAGGGCGGGCTTAAATATTACTGCACAATCTCTTACAGTTATAGGTAACGCAGAAGTAATTTATATCACTACCTACCAAGATATACTAAATATTCCACAAGGTAGCGGTACTGCAAGCATTAGGCATTTTGTATTACAAAATGATATAGACTTGCAAGGTGTTGCGTGGAATCCGGTAAGCTTACGTGGTGTTTTTGATGGAAACGGCTTTGCAATACGTAACTTAAGTGCTGTTAGAACAATTGCTACGGGGGTTGTGCATTTTGGGTTGTTTGCTAATGCGGTAGGGCTTGTAAAAAACCTAACAATAGAAAATACATTTATTATGATTGGACACAGTAGCACCAGCAACAACTACAGTATGTATGTTGGTACACTAGCGGGTAGGTCTACCGGGCTTGTTGTTATTAATGTAACAGAGCGCGGTGGAATAGTGTCTGTTACAAACACATCAGGAGAAATTTATGTAGGTGGTTTAGTAGGGCGTGTTTATGAATACGGGGTTTTAGAAGTTATTAACTCTAGTACTACAGTATCTATAACCGCTTCGGGCGAACAAGGTACTTTAGTTGGTGGTATAGTTGGTTGCTCAAGAGATACAAAAATTTATAACACTCGCACTACAGGGGCAATAACTGTGTCCTCAAGGATTGATGCAATAGCAGGTGGTTTGGTAGGTAGAGTAAATGGTTTAACAGTTAATAGAAGTTTTTCTACTGGAAATATTTCTAGTACTTCTACACAAGGTTCTGGAAATAGTGGTGGGTTAGTAGGTTGGGCGCATACTAGAAGTGTAGCAATTGCAAACAGTTTTTCAACTGGAAACATATCAGCCGAGTCACTTGGTCAGTCTACAGCGGGTGGTTTAATAGGTATAGGTTGGACAGATTACATTATAAAAAATAGTTTTGCAACAGGTAATATATCTAGCAATGTGGCGGGTACTTTAGTAGGCTTTGGAGGAAACATAACAATTGTAAACAGTTTTTCAACCTCTAGTGTTTTGCTTACTATTTTTGGTGGTTGTTTTCCAAGCGCTTTGATAGGTTCTAGTTTTGGAATAAAAAATATTGAGAACAGTTTTGTAACTGACAGAGACGTATGTACTCACGGGTGTGCGCGCATCGAGTACATAACAGATTTAGCCAACTTTTCAAACCGCAATTGGATTTTGCAAAACCTTGGCTGGTGCGAATATATTTGGCTGTTACTAGATGGTCAGTTGCCAATACTAAGGTAATGTTGTATTGTAGAGTTGTTATGCCTAGGTGTAATAACAACTCTATAAATAACTAAATGGAGGGTATGGGTTATGAAGCCGTCGCTTAAGTATATGTTTTGTTGTAGCCTTTTGCCTAATTGGGTTATAAATTTTTATAATCAGGGGTTTAAAGATTTTGCCTATAGGGGTGAAGATTTTTTAGAGAATGTTTTTGATAGGCAACTTGATAAGTTTTTAGAAAGTTATACAGAATACTGCAAGGGCGAACTTGCCCCAACACCTATAAGTAAGGTGGGTAAGTTGTTTGAGTTTGGGTTTTATCCGGGCGAGAATGAGAGCGCGCCTACATTTATCACACTAACGCCGTATAAAAAAGGCACACTAGAAAAGATTTTGTGGATATTTCTGCCGGCAGAAAATAATAAAGAAGAGAGGCTTAAAACGGCAACGCCGCTTATGGTTGGTGTAGCAATGTACTCTGACCACGCAAGGTTTTTTTTGCTAAGCGAGATAAATGTTAACAAGTTTGCCATTCACGAGATTTACTACGAAAGTGGCGACCCTGTCCCAAAATTTAAAGACCACGGGCTTACAGAAATAGAAGCATTTCAAGAAAAAGTATTTATACTAGCCTGTAACGATGAAACCAGAAAGTTTACCACTTAGAATTTGATAACATAAAGTTTGTGGTGAATTGTTTGTTTGATTTTCTCTCGGTTGTTTGCTATGCAAACAAAGGTTCGAAAATTCAAACAAGCAATTCCCTATAAAAAACTTGTATGTATCGGCACTTAAACGAAGGCTACGTACATAAATTTTTTGGAGTTATTGAAATTTTTTGTGTGAAAACAATTGCATTTATTTTACATTTATTGTATAATAATAGAGTTAATCATTTGTTGAAAATGGTTGGCGGGTACGTAACAGAAATTGTTATGATATGACTTTGTTCTGGTTAGTACAAAAATAAATTTTAAACAATACAATTGTGCATCGGCGTGAGAAGTGTAGTTCTCCAATCAATCCGTGCACTAAAAAGAGAGGTTACAAAAATGTCTAAGGCAAAATTTGACAGAAGCAAACCGCACGTAAACATTGGTACAATTGGTCACGTTGACCACGGAAAAACTACGCTTACGGCAACAATCACTATGGTTCAAGCAGCAAAGCTTGGAACAAAAGCAATGAAGTACGACGAGATTGACAAAGCACCAGAAGAGAAAGCAAGAGGTATTACAATTAACACAGCTCACGTTTCTTACGAGACAGAGAAGCGTCACTACGCTCACGTAGACTGTCCGGGTCACGCAGACTATGTTAAAAATATGATTACCGGTGCGGCTCAGATGGATGGTGCAATTTTAGTTGTATCGGCAACTGATGGTCCGATGCCACAAACGAAAGAACATATTCTACTAGCGCAACAAGTTGGCGTTAAATACATTGTTGTTTTTATGAACAAGACAGACTTAGTAGACGACCCAGAGTTATTAGACTTAGTAGAAATGGAAATAAGGGACGAACTTTCTAAGAGAGGTTTCCCGGGGGACACTACGCCTGTTATCAGAGGTTCTGCAGTTAAGGCTATGGAAGCGGTTCAGGCGGGTAAACTTGATGACGCGGCAATTGCACCTATAACAGAACTTATGGCGGCGGTAGATACATTTATACCAGAGCCTCAGCGCGAGACAGATAAGCCATTCTTAATGCCGGTTGAAGATGTTCACACTATCACAGGTAGAGGAACAGTTGTTACTGGTAAGGTTGAGAGGGGTATGCTTAAGGTTGGTGAGACTGTAGAGATTGTTGGTATAAGAGACACTAAAACTACAGTTATCACAGGAATTGAGATGTTCCGCCAGTTGTTAGACGAGGCTAAGGCGGGTGACAACGCTGGTTTATTAATGCGTGGTATTGCAAGAACAGATGTTGAGAGAGGTCAGGTTGTTTGTAAGCCGGGTTCTATCAAGCCTGCTAAGAAGTTTGCAGCGGAAATTTACGTATTAAAGCAGAACGAGGGTGGTAGACACAAGCCATTCTTCGATGGTTACAGACCGCAGTTCTATTTCAGAACAACAGATGTTACGGGTAACATCAAACTTCCTAAAGGAAAAGAGATGGTACTTCCGGGCGATAACGTATCAATCGAAGTAGAGTTAATCACACCAATCGCAATCGAGCAAGGCTTACGCTTCGCAATAAGAGAAGGCGGTAAGACAGTAGGTTCGGGCGTTGTAGCAAAGTTATTATAATCTAAGTTACTATAATCTCTGTTATTAACAAAACGATTATTGGCGATTATTTAAATTTATAAAGAGAGCGAGAAGTAACTTGCTCTCTTTATAAATTTATAGAACATAATTTTTATGGGGGAAGTTTTAATGGAAAAGTATTTACAGTTACCAAAAACTGGTAGAGTTTTAGACAATAAGCAAGCAGAAAATATTACAGGGGGTATTAAAATTTTAATACCAATTTGGCTAGTAAATTTTGTAGCGGGCGGCGGTAGCGTTGCTTTGGCTACACAACACCACACACTAAAACAAGGCGCGCAGACTGCTATAAAAAACACGCAAGTGGCAGCGTTTCAAGTTAATAGGTTTGCGCATTCTATTTTGTCTGGAAGAAGACCAGAGATTGTAGAGCGCATAACAGATGCATTAAGAAAGGTAAATCCTACTACTTACACGCGTTAGATATATAGGCAGTATGTTTATATATCAAAAGTAGGCGGTAATGCTTATATTACAGTAGGCGGTATGCTTTTGCAAAGGCGATACACATATGAAAAAAATAATATCTATTGTTGGAACAACAGCGTCTGGTAAAAGCGGGCTTGGTGTAGAGTTGGCTAAGCACTTTGATGGCGAGATTATATCGGCAGACTCGCGACAAGTTTACAAGCATTTAGATATTGGAAGTGGAAAAATAACAAAGGACGAAATGAATGGGGTAAGGCATCATCTTATAGATGTGGCTTGCCCTTTTGTCGTTAGCGGGAAAGAAAGCGCGTTTTCGCTTGCTAAGTATCTAGACTTGGCGTATAAAGCGATAGATGATGTGCTGGCGCGTGGCAAACTGCCCTTTTTGGTTGGCGGCACGGGTATGTATTCGCGCGCAATTGTAGAGGGTTATAGTTTGCGAAGCGGGCAAGGTGGCGAGCAAGGTGGCGAGCAATATGTGCAAGAGCAGGTCAGCGGGCAAGGCAAGCAAGGTGATGAGCATAGCAATAAGCCGAGATTCAATTGTTTGCAACTTGGTTTAACATACGAAAAAGATGTGCTACACAAAAGAATAGAGACGCGCCTAGACAAAAGGCTTTGCAAAGAGAATGGTTTGATAGGCGAAGTAGAAAGTTTATTAAACCGCGGCATTTCTAAAGACTTTTTGTTGGCACTTGGGCTAGAATACAAACTTACAAGCCAGTATCTAGCGGGCTATTTCGATAGTTTTAAAATAAAAAATTTAAGCGAATTTGATGAAATAAATAAATGCGCATACAAAAAGTATAGGTCAGAACTTTTTAAAGAAATCCGCCGCTTCGCAAAACGTCAACTAACGTGGTACGCAAAAGAAAAGCAACTAATATGGCTAGACACCACCAAAAACTACACACAGCAAGCCAAAACCCTAATAACCGAATTTTTGAACAAGTGAATTTTACAAAAATTAAAACTGATTTCAATTAGATTTTCCGTTAAAAATAAAGTAGACTTTATTTTTAACAAGACTTTTAAATAAAGCGTACAAATAAATGTTTTTTTATGTTGGCTTTGCACGGCTAAAAAAGTTGACAAGGGGTTTAAAATATCATATAATAATTATTATGCAGTCTATAAAAGAAATTTATAATATTGGACTAGGGCCATCATCTAGCCACACTATAGGTCCTTACAAAGCGGCTAAACTTTTTGCGAGCAGGTTAGCGGTAGGGGTGAGTGAAAAAGATAGGGGAACAAATCTTAGTTTTAAGGTTTATTTGTATGGCTCTTTAGCGGCTACGGGCAAGGGGCATTTTACTGATGTTGGTATAGTAGAAGGGCTTGCGGGCGGGCTTGGTGTTAGTGTTGCGCAAATTGAGAGAGACGTAGAATTTTTCTGGCTACCTAGAGAGATTGATAGTTTTCATACAAACAAACTAAAGTTTGAAGTGTTTGAGAAAAATGCTGATGAGTGCAAAGTGGCTAGTAATAGCGTGAAAGCGCAAAAGGGTGCGGCGGGGCGGACACCCGAAAAAAAAGTAGGGCAGATGATAGAGAGCGCAATTTTTTATTCTACGGGCGGTGGGGCTATTGTTGAGAAGGGCGATACTTCTGTAAAGCCTAGCGTTTATCCCGCTACGTTTATGCAAGATATTCTAGCCTATTGTAAAAAAAATAAACTAACGCTTAGGCAGTTTGTTTTTAAGTACGAGGGTAAGTTGTTAGAGGCGAGTGGCGAGAAAAACGGCAAAGAGGCTTTTTACGCTTACTTAAAAGAAGTGTGGAAAGCGATGACTGCAAGTATAGAGCGCGGGCTTAAAAGCAAAGATAAGATTGTCCCAGCCTCGTTTAGATACAAAAGGCGCGCGCCAGAAGTTTACAAAACTGCCAACACGCTTAAGGTTATGTCTGATGGTAGTGACAGCAGTTTGTATGAGAGTGGCTTGCTGTCTAGTTACGCACTAGCGGTCTCAGAAGAGAATGCAAGTAGGGGCATAATTGTTACAGCACCAACATCTGGCGCTTGCGGAATTTTGCCCGCTGTGCTTAAGTTTTCTAAAGATAAGTTTAAGTTTACAGAGGCTCAAATTTTAAAGGCGCTCTCAGTAGCTGGGCTTATAGGTAACTTAGCAAAAACTAATGCTTCTATATCGGGGGCTGAAGCGGGTTGTCAAGCAGAGATTGGCGTAGCGGCGGCTATGGCGGCGGCGGCATACTGTTACTTGCGCGGTGGCAACAATATGCAAATAGAATACGCGGCAGAAATAGCGCTAGAACACTCTTTAGGGCTAACGTGCGACCCGATAGATGGCTATGTGGTTATCCCGTGTATAGAGCGTAACGCGGTGTACGCTCAGCACGCGATAACATCTGCAAACCTTGCGCTTTTAACGGACGGCGTGCATTCTATAGATTTTGACACAGCGCTTAAAACAATGCTTCAAACAGGGCGCGATATGCACTCTGACTATCGCGAGACGGCAGAGGGCGGTTTGGCGCTTAGAATAAAAGATATTGTGGCTTTTCAAGGGCGCGACAGAACGTTTGAGCAATATTTAATGGGCGCAAACAAAAGCGTCAGAAACTTATATCTAAACCAAATTGTGCCTTTTATAAAGCAACTTTGCAAAAACAAAAGCATAACGGAAGAGCGCGCAAAATATTTTATAAAGTTTACAAGAGTGTGTGCCTTAGCCAAAAGCCGCTCTGGCTTTATATGGCCGCTTGTGTATTTAGATAAAATCTATTTGTATTTGGCGCTAGACCCAAAAAGTATAGAGTTAGAGCGCGGCTTTAGCGCAGATGTATCTAGTATGTATCCAACGGGTCAGGTAGAAATTGTAATAAAAAATGCACAAGATTTTGAAAGAGCAAAAGATTTGATTAAGTTGGCGTTTCTCGGATTGTGAAAAATTGCAATATTTACAAAGGTCGTGAAAATTTTTACAAAGGTCGGATTGTGAAAAATATGGAACTAAAAGAAAACGAGCGGTTAGATAATTTGGGTAATGGCTACAGCGTTATTCAAAAGATAGATGGCTATTGCTTTACATCAGATAGCGTAGAGCTTGCTAAGTTTGTTGCTTTTAAAGAAAGCGGCGGTGGCTTAAAGCACGGCGATGTTATTATAGATTTTTGCTCTGGTAGTGGCATTGTGGGCTTTATGCTAGCGGGCTACGCAAAGGGGCTTAGCATAAACTTAAAACAAATTGTAAATGTAGAACTTCAAACAGAGTATTATGCGCGCGCTAAAAGAAGCACAGAATATAATAAACTAGAAAGCCTTATGTCTAACTTAAATTTAGATGTAAAAGACACAGAAAGTATAAACAACGCCTTGTCAGGCAGTAATATTGCAACAGTTATAACTTGCAACCCGCCCTATATGCCTTTTAATAATCAGCCGATTAACCTAAAGCAAGATGTAGCAATTGCGCGCCACGAAATTGCTATTACGCTAGAGTGTATATTTGCAAGTGCATCTAAACTACTGCAAACGGGCGGTAGGTTTTATTTAATACATAAGAGTGATAGGCTAGCAGATATATTCCACTACGGCAGAATACACAAACTAGAGATAAAGCAAGTAAAACTTATACGCGCGGGGCTGGTGTTGGTAAGGGCTATTAAGGATGCAAAAGCCGGCGTTAGTGTGAGTTAGGAAAATTACGGTGATACTTCGTTAATTTTTCGCACTCACACGGCGGGTATACAAAAAAAATAAACAAATATAAAATGTAGGAAAAATGGGTTTCTACATTTTTTTCTTTTAAATATCAAAACAAGACAAGATTTGCATATAAATTTTCGGGCATTAGCATATATAATAATACTATAGGTTTTTAACCATACTAATAGTAGTGCATAAACTGTGGCGCTGTTGAATTAAGGTGTTGAACAAGCGCTGTGGTCAAGGTGCTTAATGTGCTGTAGCAGTAAAGAAGTGCTGTAAAAAATGTAAGAGGGTAATATGCTAGGATATACAAAAAAGTTGATTATACTATCGCAAAGCGGAATCACGAATTTTGAAATTGCGAATAATGCTGTAAGCGGGGTTGCTAAGTTAGAGTCTAACAGAAAAGGTGTTAAGGGTACGCTAACACTATTTAATTTAAAGCAAGATTTAAAAGGCGAGATTTATTTTGTTTTAAAATGTAGCAAGCATACGTTTAACGTGCATAGGCTAACATTTCCGATAGGGTTACATAATAATTTCGAGTTTGGTTTGGGCGCAGATATAAGTGGGCATATGGCTGCGGGCGTGTTTTTTAGTACAGATAACGATTTGGTCGAAATTGCTAGGGGTAGTGTTGGCAATCAGCAAACAGACTTAAAATATTTACTAGAGCAAAAATTAGGTCGGGTGTCTATAAGTAAGCCTAACATCAGTGCGCCGGTAGGCTTTACACAGCCTGTAGCAGAACCGATAGGGCAAAGAGCAGTAGAGCCTAGAGCAGTAGAGCCTAGGGCGGTAGAGCCTAAGGCTACAGAGCGTCAACTTACACAGCATAGCACTACAGAGCCAGATGTTAAACTACATACAGAGTTGCACGATAAGGTAGGGTCGCATCAAACAAGTGCCGAGCCTACACTAACAATTTTGCAAAATGCTGGTAGCGCAAGCACTCAAGCGGAAACCCACGCGGATAATACTACACAAATTTATAACGATGAGCAAATTTACACACAGCACAACTTTTACGATAATTACAACATAGATGTTGTGCAAAAAGAAGTAGCCGTATCGGCGGGCGAGATAGAAAGCCAGTATAGCAAGGCATATGGCGAGAGCGAAGTGGCTTTAGCAGACACGCACAGCGCTGAGAATTTAGATACATATAAAAACACCTACCCAACGTATTACTACAGCATTAAAGAGCATCTAGATGCTTTGTTTCGCCAACACGAAAAGGTTACAGACTTAGAAAAAATTGTAGACAACAGCACGTGGGCAAAAGTTAATTACGACGAGTCGGGCAAATACTATATTGTGGGCATTGTTGTTAGGGCAGATAGCAATATGGCAGAGTACATTTGCTATGGCGTGCCGGCAACGCACACAAAAGAAGCCCCACGACAGTTAAAGGGCTTTACGCAATGGCTTCCAAAAGATACAACAAACCCCAAAGGTTATGGCTATTGGCTGATGTTTCAATGCGCTATAACAGGCAACACTTTAGATGCCTAAGCGCTTGACAGCGCTCAGAGTGTGAAATTTCTTGCTAAGTGCCTCCGCAGTTTTCGCTAGTATTTGTACTTTACTTTTGCGTGCGTAGTCACAATGCCGAAATTCCACACATCTGCGCGCTAAACACTCACCACAACTTAGAACTGTTATAGCGAATGTGTGCTTTGCGTGGAACTTTTTGAACAAGTGTTGGCGCACGGCGATTAAACAAGGCAGATTTAACAATTTTAATAGATGAGACATAAATATAAAGATTGTGTCAGAAAGTTGATTTTTGTTAACAAATATGTTAGAATATGCACCTAGAATAATTTAATAAAGGGGGTAGCATATGAGACATAGCAATTTAAAATCAGACTTAATTTTACCAAGCGGAACAGAACTTAATACTGCGCAAATGCAAGAAGTTGAGGGTGGCTTTGCGCCGGCAATAGTTTTAGGCGTTTGGGGCGTGCCGAAGTTAGTTACGGCGCTTACGACTTTATTCACAGTTAAAAATACTGCTGTAGTAGTAGGCGGGGCGGTTGCTTTGGGCGGAATTGCGGTGTTATCTGATAACGGAATGTTTGATGGTGGCACAGGGGGCGACAGCGAGCAATACTACAACAGACACTTTTTTCCAAACGGAAAACCAAAACCAAATCCAGAACCAGATAGACCACCAACATCACCGCCACCACCAGTACCACCGAACAATAACTAGGCGCTTGAAAATATTTTGCTAAGTGGCAAGTGGCGTGTGTTTGGCGCACTCACAATGTTTTATACACTTCGCGCAAACCGGCTAAAAGTGTAACAGAGTGGCAAATTTCTAAAAAGGGGGAGAGCAAATGAATTTTGCAAAATCAAATTTAATTTTACCAAGCGGGACAGAAGTTAACAAACAACAAATGCAAGAGATTGTGGGCGGTGTTGCGCCGGCAATAGCCTTAGGTATTTGGGGCATACCAAAGTTGGTCGCGGCGGGCAAGGCATTTTTTACATACAAAACTGTAACAGCGGGCGCGGCGGGGGTTGCCGCGGCGGGTGCGGGTATATACTTAGCAGAGCAAGCGAGTAGTGCTTCTAGTGCGGGGGCAACTACTTCTGCTAACGTAACTAGCGCGGCGGGGGCTTCTACTGGCGGGGGTGGTCCGGACGACGATGTTACAGAAGACTATAAAGCGCTTCAAAACCTATTTCAAGAC
>WQRI01000015.1 GCA_009786825.1 Bacillota bacterium | reverse complement strand
CCAGCCACAAAAATTAGTTGAACGATACAACTGGTGCTACTCTTGCTTCTGGTGGTGCTTCGAAGAATTGCTCTTCTCTGAAGCCTAAAAGCGCTGCTACTATTACGCGCGGGAATACTACGCGGCGCTCGTTAAACCTAAGTACTGCCTCGTTATAAAACTTACGCGCAAAGCCAATTTGGCGCTCTATCTCTGCTAGGTCGCGCTGAAGTTTTAAAAAGTTTTGGTCTGCCCTTAGTTGCGGGTAGTTTTCTACTGTTACTAAAAGCCTAGATAACGCACCGCTCATAGCCGCGTCTGCTTGCGCTATTTGCGCCATATCTCTGTTGTTTCCGCCACCAGCGCCCGCCATAGCACGCGCGTTAGTTATAGCCTCAAACGTGCCTCTTTCGTGGCTAGCAAAACCCTGAACAGTTGCCACAAGGTTAGGAATTAGGTCTAACCTTTTTTTAAGTTGAACGTCTACTTGCGCCCAAGCTTTTCTTACCCTTAATCTGAAGCGTGCAAGCCCGTTGTATGTTACTATAACCCACAAAAGCAACAACGCGCCAATACCGCTGATTATCCAAATCATCATATTTGTCTCCTTTTAAGGACCAACCAACCACGCGGGCAGTCCCCTACAATAAAAATATACACTTATTATATCACATAAAAAACCATTTGTCTAGCGTTTGCAAGTGCTTAAAATTACTTACTCTAAACCTTGCTCGCTAATTTCAGTAGTATCATTCTCTAGACCCTGACCGCTTACCGCTGAGTGCTGTTCGCTGAATGGCTGTTCGCTTATCCCTATTCCCTGTTCACTCTCTAAACCCTGCTCGCTGAATGCTGTATCCTCTTCGCTACCCTCTACCACACAGTCTTCCAACTTGTACGTATTACCATACTTTGCAAATATCATAACAATAAACGCAAGCGCCATAAATATACCCGCGTAGATAAATACTGCCCTTAGCCCCGTTTCTAACGAGCCAGTTTGGTTTTCTACAATATCGCTTAAAAGCCCCGATAAAAATGGCGTGATTGCTTGCGCCGACATACTTGCTACGTAGTATATGCCAACAAAGCGCCCCAAGTTTGCATTTTTAGAAAGTTCTACTACCATTACAAAACTTGATGCATTTATTGTAGCCCAGCCAATACCAACAAGCGCCATAGGCAAGTAAATTAAAAACCTTATCTCATACGTGATAAACGGCACAATGGCAATACCCGCAAGCATTATTAAAATGCCGAGCATTACCGCGCGCTTTCTGCCTATTTTAACAGCCAAAATACTTGCCGGAATAAATGCCATAAAGCCAAACGCTAATGCAAATATCATTCCAAAACCAGCACCCGCCGCATCGAAATCTAAAACATAAAACGCATAAGTCGTATACCACGTCTCAATCGCGTTGTATGCCATAAACCACAAAAACACCGAGCCTAAAAGTAGTGCAAGCCCCACCTTTTGCTCTTTAGACAGCCCCGAGCCTTTTTCTAAACCGCTCTCTTCTTCTATAAGCCCTAACTCTTCTTGAAGCCTCTCGCGCTTTTCAACTAACTTATTCTCTCTTATGGTTATAAATAACACCAAGTTAGCCATTATAATAAGCGCGCCAACAAGCACGAAAGCAATTGTAACTCTGTTGTCCATTATCATATACGTAAATGTGTAAGTGCCATCTTCGCCTACGCGAGTGTCTGTGTTTATCAGCATAAATAAAATCATACCGATAAGTCCGCCCAAAACGCCCATTACGTTTATAATGCCGTTTCCAACTGTGCGGTGCGGCTTAAGCGTAACATCTGGCATAAGCGCAACGGCTGGCGTTCTAAAAAACATTACGGCAAAAACAGCAATTACAAGTATAATCATAAACACCCACAACTGCCCCGTGTCTATACCAAACGGCATAAGGATAAACGCAACACCACCAGCAATAGCACCACCCAAAATATAAGGCAAGCGCCTACCAAACCTTGTCCGCGTTCTATCAGATAGCAAGCCAACTAGTGGCGACAACATAAGCCCAAACAAAGCATTCAAGCCCATTACTAAACCAATCTGCGTACCCGACAAGTCGAACTGTTGCCTTAAAATAGGTGGCACGGCAGAATTAAAGAAAAACCAAAGCCCCGTAATACTCATAAAAGACAAACCAACAAGTACAGTCTGCTTTATGTTAAGCTTTGGTATTCCATCTACACCATCAAAATTTGTTCTTCTTTGAACAACCCTGTGTTTTTTAATCATAACTTTATTCCGCGCACAAAATGCATAAACGCACCTATGCAAAGCACAAAACGCGAAAACGCACCCTATGCAAAAAAAGTAGGATACGAATGCTTCAACTAAGTAGCAAGTTTTTCTCACTTAATCAAAACTTCCGACACCTTAAGTATACACTATTACGCAAATAATAGCAAATGTTTTTGGACAAAAAAAGTTTTTCGGGCATAAACCCTTGATAAAATTGTTAAAGGTTGAACCACAAAAGCCACCAAATTACTTTGGTGGCTTTTGCCTTTTTAGATGTCACACTAAGCGCAGATAATTAGTAGTGGGCGCATAGCCATTATATTTTATCTAGCCCTTACACCTTGTGCCGAATAGTCTGTCGCCCGCGTCCCCTAGCCCCGGCACTATATAGCCTTTTTCGTTTAAGCCCTTTCCACCACCCGCGCCCGTATCTATTGCGGCTGTGTAAATTTTTACACCCTTGTGCTTTTTATGTATTGCGTTTATACCCTCTGGGCTTGCTATTATGCTAAGCATAATTATTGTTTTGCAGCCTCTGTCTGTCAGCATTTGTATTACCGCCTCTGCCGAGCCACCCGTTGCTAGCATTGGGTCTGCCACAATTGCAATAATATCAGCGCAACTTTTTGGTATTTTACAGTAGTACTCTTTAGGTTTTAAACTGCCCTCATCGCGCTCTATCCCCACGTGATATACATCTGCAAACGGCAAAAGATGAACAAGCGCTTCTTCCATACCAAGCCCTGCACGCAAAATCGGTATAATAGCAATTTTTGCATCTACAACTTCTTGCTCGCACGTAACTACCGGCGTTTTAACACTAACCTTTTTTGTTGGCAGGTTTTTCATAGCCTCTACGCCAACAATAGTAGTTAACTCACCAAGCAAGTCTCTAAACAAACATTTTTTTGTAGCCACATCTCTAAGCAAAGCCAACTTATGCTTTACTAAAGGGTGGTCTATTAAATATACGTTTTTCATATGCTTTACCCCTGTTTAAGTGTAAAGTGTAGAGTGTAAAGTGCCTACACTCCATTAAATAGTAAGGGTTTGAACAGTCGGATTCTTCACCTTTTGCAAATATAATCTTGCCCGCGCTAGCGGTGAAATCACTCTACACTTTACACTTTACACTCTACACTAACTAATCGTATTTAACTCGACTAACTCGAAGGTCTCTTCTGTGTAGCCTGATAGTATGCTTTCTATTAGTGCGTTTGCTGTGTCTATACTTGTTACGTACGATACGCCCTGCGATACTGCGCGGCGGCGAACCTTAACATCGTCGCGGCTTGGGTCTCTGCCCTTTTCGCTTGTAGACACCACGTAGGCAATCTCGCCACTCTCAATAAGTGTTTCTGTATTGCTAGTCGGGTTGTCTATAATTTTATCTACTTGCTGTGTCTCTAGCCCGTTAGCACGCAAAAACTTTGCCGTACCAGCAGTTGCATACAACTTAAAGCCCGCACGCGCAAACTTTCTTGCAACCGGCACAATTTTTTCTTTATCTGCCGCCGATACTGTTATTAAAACGCCACCCTCTTTTTTCATTTTATAGCCCGCAGCCACAAGCCCTTTGTATAGCGCTTCGCGTAAGTTTCTGCCAATACCTAACACTTCACCCGTGCTTTTCATCTCTGGTCCAAGCAACGTATCCACACCCGCAAGTTTTTCAAAACTAAACTTCGGCACTTTAACAGTAACAAAATCAGGCACGGGCGCTATCCCCGTTTTAATGCCCATCTTTTTAAACGTTTGCCCCAAACTTGTTTTAACTGCCAAATCTACCATATCTATGCCCGTCACTTTGCTTATGTACGGCACGGTGCGTGATGCGCGCGGATTAACTTCTATAACAAAAATATCACCCTTATGTAGCAAATATTGTATGTTTATAAGCCCCCTAACATCAAGCGCCTTTGCAATTTTTCTAGTTAACTCTAGCAATTCTTTTTGTAAAATCTCGCCCACATTTATTGTTGGATATACAGAAATACTATCCCCCGAGTGTACGCCCGTAGCCTCTACTTGTTCCATAATTCCCGGAATCAGCACATCTTCGCCATCACAAATCGCATCAACTTCTATCTCTCTGCCGCGCAAATATTTGTCTATTAAAACTGGTCCGGCAAGTTTTTGGCTAAGTATAATTTCCATATACTCTTTAATATCGTCATCTGAGAAGGCTATAATCATATTCTGACCGCCCAAAACATAACTTGGGCGCATCAGCACAGGGTAGCCTAGTTGGTTTGCCGCAACAAGCGCTTCGTCTAAATTCCAAACGCCAGTCCCCGGCGGGCGTTGAATATTTAACTCTTCTAAAAGTTTGTCAAACCTATCTCTGTCTTCGCAAATGTCTATACTGTCTGCCGATGTGCCTATAATTTTTACGCCCCGCTCACTCAGTTGCTTAGCAAGTTTTATTGCCGTACCACCACCGAAAGCAACCATAACGCCAACTGGCTTTTCAACTTCAATAACGCTCATAACATCATCAATATGAAGCGGCTCGAAGTAAAGCCTGTCGGCAGTATCAAAGTCTGTAGATAGTGTCTCTGGGTTGTTGTTTATAACCACCGCGTCGTAGCCTAGTTTTCTAAGCGTCCACACGCAATGAACTGAGGCATAATCAAACTCTATCCCCTGCCCAATTCTTATCGGACCCGAGCCTAACACCACAACCTTTTTCTTTTTGCTAGCCTTTATAAATGGCAAAACCTCGTTTTCTGTGCCGTTTTGTATGCTGTAAAAATAAGCCGTGTCGGAAGCAAACTCTGCCGCGCAAGTGTCTACCATTTTGTAAACTAACTTGCGCTTAGCCTTACTAGCGCCGTCTTTTTCCGCGTTTAATATCCTAACAAGCGCATTCAAAAACCACCTATCTATTTTGGTCGCACTATGAATCTCTTCTAGCGTTATGCCACGCTTTAGCGCCTCATACACAATAAAAAGTCTATCATCAGTCGGCACAGCGTAAAGTGCGTCCCTTACCGCGCTGTCCGCCCACTTCTCTATTTTTGGGTGGTTCAAGTCTGCAAGCCCAAGTTCTGCACCCCTAACAGCTTTTAGTAGCGCTTCTTCAAAATTGTCTGCCATTGCCATAACTTCGCCAGTCGCCTTCATTTGCGTACCCAACTTATTATCCGCATAAACAAACTTATCAAACGGCCACTTCGGCAGTTTTACAACCACATAATCAAGCGCTGGCTCGAAACTCGCGTAAGTGTTGCCCGTAACCTGATTTAAAATCTCATCAAGCGTATAGCCAATAGCAACAAGTGTAGCAACCTTAGCAATAGGATATCCCGTAGCCTTAGATGCAAGCGCACTAGAACGCGATACGCGCGGGTTAACTTCTATAACCGCGTACTCGAAACTGTGCGGGTTAAGCGCTAACTGAACGTTACACCCACCCTCAACGCCAAGCGCATCTACAATCTCTAAACTAGCCGTTCTTAACATCTGAAGTTCTTTGTCCGCAAGGGTCAAGCAAGGCGCAACAACAATGCTATCCCCCGTATGCACACCCACCGGGTCGAAGTTTTCTAAACTACATACAGATATCTTGTTGCCAACCCTATCGCGCATAACTTCAAACTCTATCTCTTTCCACCCCGCGATAGATTTTTCTATCAAAACCTGAGTGATGGGTGAGGCCGCCAAACCATTGCCCGCAATAATTTTAAGTTCTGCCTCGCTGTTAGCAAAGCCACCACCAGCACCACCCAAAGTAAACGCCGGGCGCACAACAACGGGGTAGCCAATTACACGTGCCGCCTCAAGCGCCGCTTCAACATCATTAACAGAGCGCGACGGAATCACCGGCTGACCAATCTCAATCATCGTGTCTTTAAACAACTGGCGGTCTTCCGCTTTGTCTATTGTGTCTGGCAAACTTCCTAAAAGCCTTACATTATTCTCACTTAAAAAGCCACTCTTAGCAAGTTGCATAGATAAAGTCAAACCAGTCTGCCCGCCAAGCCCAGACAAAATTCCGTCTGGCTTTTCTTTTTTAATAATTCGCTTAACAGTAGTAAGCGTTAGCGGCTCTATGTAAATTTTGTCCGCTATGTTTTTGTCTGTCATAATGGTTGCCGGGTTAGAATTAACTAGGATAATCTCAATTCCATTATCCTTCAAAACCCTACAAGCCTGCGTACCCGCATAGTCAAACTCAGCAGCCTGCCCAATAACAATCGGACCCGACCCAATAAGCATAACCTTTTTTAAACTCTTATCCTTTGGCATTATCTTACACCTCCGTTTGTACTTTTTGTCTTTTGCGAAGCCTTTATTCTGTCTACGAATTTGTCGAATAGGAAGGTTGTGTCTAGCGGACCGCCGCAGGCTTCTGGGTGGAATTGTACTGAGAAACTGTTGCCGAAGTCTAGCCCTTCGCACGTGCCATCGTTTACGTTAACTAGCCAACTTTTGCCTTTAGATATAACTTCGTAGCCGTGGTTTTGGCTTGTTATGTATACTTTGCCGCTTTTTAAATCTTTAACTGGTTGGTTTGCGCTTCTGTGTCCGAACTTTAGTTTGCGCGACTTTAAGCCGTTTGCCATAGCCAAAAACTGATGACCTAAGCATATTCCAAATATTGTTATGTTGCTTTTTACCAACTTTTTTATGGTTTCTATAATTGGCGCGTTGGCTTTTTCTGCAGGGTCGCCCGGTCCGTTAGATAGCAGTATGCCCGTTGGGTTGTAGGCTAGAATCTCATCTGCGCTTGCGTTGTATGCAAACCTTTTTACTTCCGCCCCGCGCTTTATCATCTCCATTTCTATTGCGCGTTTAGAGCCTGTGTCTAAAAGCGCAATGCGTAAGTCTTTGTCTGTTTTAACTTCTGTTTTTGCTACTTCTGCCGCCGTGCCGTCTGCAGACTTCACGCGCATAGCATCTAGCAAATCTTGTGCGATTTCTTGCTTTTGCTCTAGCGGCTGCTCTATGCGAGAGATATCCTTTTTAGACACATTAGCAACAGCATCCAAAACCTTATACTCGGCAATCTCTTTTCTGTCTTTAGCCGTTGGCTTTTTAAACATTATCTTGCCGTTCATAGCGCCCTCTTGCCTTATAATCTTAGCAAGCGCGCGCGTGTCAATGTCTGCTAGCCCCGTAACCCCGTGCTTTTTAAGCAGCGTGTCCAAGTCGTACTCGCTTCTAAAGTTAGACGGCGCAAAACACGGATACTTCACTATATAGCCCCTAGGCCATACCCTATCACTCTCAAAGTCTTGCTCTATAACGCCGTAGTTTCCAATCAGCGGAAATGTTTGTAGTACAATCTGCCCGTAATAACTTGGGTCTGTAAGCGTCTCTAAATATCCAGCCATAGCAGTTGTAAAAACAATCTCACCTACAACTTCTTTGTCTGCGCCAAACGCCTTGCCCTCAAAAACTGTACCATTTTGTAAAACCAAAAATCCTTTTTTCATTTTGTAAACTCCTTATATATTTTTGTTTCTCTATTGTTGTTTTGATTGTTTGAAAAATCATAGAATTTCTGCTACGCTACACAAGGAATTGCTTAGCCATAATCACTCTACTTTTCACAAAAAAAATACCACTACAATAGTGGTACACAATTTAAATTTTAAAAAACAAAAACGAAACTAATATGCTTTTGCATACTAACGCTTTTACCCCTTCTAAATTTTGTTGTTTTGCCATTTTAAGCATAACCCCTTCAACCCCTTTTAACTTACACCTAAGTTAATCTTTTGGCTTATGTAAGTACTAACTCATATCTAAACCCATTAGGTCTAAACTCATTAGGTCTAAACATCTTTAAACTTAAAAACACCTCTAAACCCAACCTAAAGCCCACCTACTCACACCGCTATTAAGTATATCACATTTACAAAATATACGCAAGCATTTTAAAGCAAAAAAATATATAAAATTCGCACTCAATCAGAGTTTAATTTTACTCACCACCCGCTTTGTGTTGGTTGTTGAATTGTTTTAGGGCGAAGATTGATTTTATGTTGAAGGCTGGTTCTTTTGTGTTTAGGTTGATTGTTATCTCTTCTATCATTGCTAGTATTACAACGCACATAAGTGTGAAAAAGGCGATGTTAAATGCAAGGCTGTCACCTAGGGCTAGCCACAAAAAAGGCAGCGCAAAAAGGTATGTACCCATAAACTTTATGAAGTATGTGTGCAAAAAAACAACTTGCTTGTGTTTTATATAACTTACTATGCCGCTAGAAAACCTTAACACAAGCGCGCAAATTGCTATTATAAGTTGCGTAGTGGTAAAAATTACCGGTGCTATAAAAATTACCGCCACAACGGCTAGCACCATATCTGCAAGGCCATCTAGCGCTGCGCCAAACTCTGTTTGCCCGCCCTCTATGCGCCGTGCAATCGGACCATCGATTATGTCACTTAGCCCCGCTAAAGAATAAAATACTACTGCCACGATGCCCGCAGTTGTAGTAAGCCCAAATGGCGTAAAAAATATAAGTGGTATGCAAAACATAATTCTTAATATACCCAAAGTATTAGGAACGTATTTTAACATAGTTTTTTCCTGCCTGTTGTACTTGATTTTATTATTTTAATTGTTTGTAATTTGCTCACCCGCATCTAGTGTTTGCTCTGTATCTGTTGTCTGCTCTATTGCCTGCTCTGTGTCGACTGCTTGTTCTGCGCCGACTGCCTGCTGTGTATGCATTACTTGTTCTGTATCTATATGCTCAGCCACATCTACTTCTTGCCCCATATCTACTATTTGCTTATTTCCTTTAACTCTTTCCCCAACAAACCTTACGTAAAAAATTAATATAGACATTAGAATTGTTATTTCTAAGGCTATCATCATATAGTTTTGAATTTGTACATTTAATGCTAGAAGTAGTGATGAATAAACAATTGATATTATTCGTATGAAGTGCTTGCTTTCTAGGTAAGTTGATGTTATAAAAATTATTGCAACAACTAAAATTATCCAATGTAGCAAGTTTTCTGCCGTAATACTTAAGAATACAGTATTTAAAATTAAGCAAAAAATTAAAAAGCACAGCCCGAAAATTTCTATTTTTTGCCACGGGGTTTGTACACCGGCGGCTTTTTGGCTTACTCTGTACTCGCGCGCCTCTCTTTCTCTACGCTCTATCATTAAAAACACAATGCTTCTAAAAGCCCCCAAAAGCCCAAGCACAACGCCAAACCAAAGCCCCATAAACAAATAGTTGAGTGATAAAAAAGTGTTGCCTATGGTTAGCCACAAAAGCAAATATCTACGCTTCTTAATCTGAAACGTTATAAAAAAAGAAACAAGCGCCAACGCGCCAAAAATCTGTGCTGTTAAAAACATAATTATTTGTTAGTGTAGAGTGTAAATTGTAAAGTGTAGAGTGGTTACACCGCTAGCGCGGGCAGAATTGTTTTACATATTGCGCACAAAGAGTATACTGCTAGACTGTTCAAACGCTTAGCAATTAATGAGTTTAACCACTTTACACTTTACACTCTAAACTTTACACTAATTTGGTTTAAATCTCTTTCCTATCTTGTAGTGCGCGGCTTAGAGTTACTTCGCTTGCGTATTCTATATCTGTGCCTATTGTTATGCCTTGCGCTATGCGCGTTACTTTTATGCCTAGCGGTTTTAAAAGCCGCGCTATATACATAGCCGTACTCTCACCCTCTACATCTGGGTTTGTTGCCATTATAACTTCTTTCACTCTGCCGCTTTTAACTCTGTTTAGCAACTCTTTTATGCGAATATTGTCCGGACCTATATTATCTAGCGGGTTAAGCGTGCCGTGCAGTACGTGATATGTGCCTTCAAAGTCCCTTATGCGCTCAAACGTAAAAACATCTTTTGGCTCTTTAACAACGCAAATAATATCTGTGTCTCGCGTAGCACAAATATCGCAAGTGTCTATCTCAGCCCACGTGCCGCAAACGCTACAGTACTTTATTTTTTGCTTAACTTCTAGCAAAGTATCTGCCAAAGCCGCCACTTCGTCCGCCCCCGCGCTAACAACGTAATAAGCATACCTAGTAGCAGCCTTGCGCCCTACCCCCGGCAATTTTGTAAACTGGTTTATTAATTTATCTAAAGAATTCATAATTCAAATTACAATGTACAAATTACAATGTACAAATGTTGTATTTGCTTAATGCCCTCTCACTTGAACAGTTATAGTCTACTTATTTATTAAGTTTACCATTGTAAACCGTTCAAGAGTAATTGTATTAATGAGTTTAACATTTGTAATTTGTACATTGTAATTTGTAATTTGTTACATTAATCCAGAAAGTGGACCTAACTTGTCTTCCCTTGCCCTATCCGCCTTTGCGAAAGCGTCGTTAAAAACTGCTATGATAAGGTCTTCTAGCATTTCGATATCGTCTTCATCTACTGCTTCTGGCTTTATTTTTACGCTTAGTATTTGCTTATCGCCACTTACTTCTACAGTTATCATTCCGCCACCCGCAGTCGCAGAAATTACCATATTTGCGATTTCTTCTTGAGCCTTTTGTGCTTGCTCTTGCATTTGCTGGGCTTGCTTCATAAGTTGCTGCATATTTCCGCCGCCCCCGCCACCTAAATTAAATCCTCTTTTTTTCATAATTTTTCGGGTGACCGGCTTTTAAAAGCCTAAGCCACAAAACTCTCCGAAAAGATTGCTACTTTTCGTAAGATTAAACTCCTTATCTTAATTTTAAATTGTCGCCAAATAATTCTTTCATATTCTCTAGTGCTGTGTTTTTGGTTGATGTGTGAGTGTATTCTACTGTTAAGTTATGCTTTGATAGTATGCTGTTTATAATCTGTAAGTTTTCTGGTGTGTTAAGCCGTGTGAATTCGGTCTCTGTAACTTTTGCAATAAGTTTATTGCCACTTACGTATGCATCTTGCACGTTTGTAACAACCCCCATAAGTATCGTATGCCCGCCCTCACGAAGCGCAGTAACTACCCCGCCCCATATTGCTTTGCCCTTTTTAATGTCTTCTTTTTGTGGCGTTGGCTTTTGAAGTTGAGAGCCCCGAGTTGAGAGTTGAGAGTTTGGTAAGGGATGAGCGATGAGCGATGAGCGATGAGGGTTTTCTGCTTTGGGTTTTTCTGTTTTAGGCTTTACTTCTTTTACAGGCTTTGGTTTTTCTACTTTAGGTGCTTTTGGTTTTTCTACTTTAGGCTTTGGTTCTTTAACAGCCTTTGGCACTTTTGGTTTTGGCTCTGCCTTGGGTTTAACTTCTTTAGGCTTTGCTTCGGTTTTAACCTTAGGCTCTTTTTTTGGTTTTTCGGGTTTTGGCTTCGCTTCCTTTTTAGGCTTTTCGGTTTTAACCTTTGCTTCTTTAATGGGCTTGGGCTTTTCAACCTTTGGCTTTTTTTCTGGCTTAGGTTTTTCTGCTTTAACCTTTGGTTCTTTTACTTTCTTAGGTTTTTCTACTTTAACTTTTGGTTCTGCCTTGGGTTTTTCTGCCTTGGGGTTTTTTATAACTGCTGGTAGGGCTTTTGCATTTTTGTTTTCTAGTTTGGTTACTCTGTCTATTAGGTTTTCTAAATATTGCAAACTCTCTAGCCTAGAGTTAAGGCTTCGCTCGCACGAGGCATCTCTTTGTTTTGCAATAGTCTCTAAGTCTTTTATACGCTTTTCTAATTCTTCTGAGATGCCATCACTAATAATAACTTGCGGAATATGCTGTGATGAGTGAGATGTTTTTTGCGTTGCCTTACTAGACAAGTTATCCGCTTCACCCTGCCCGCTGTTCGCTGGTCGCTGTCCGCTGATATGCTGTTCGCTGGTCGCTGTATTACCGCTACCCGCTGTCTGCTCTAACTGCTCTAGCCTTGCAAAAACACTTTCTATCTCATCTACTACACTTGGTGAAGCACCTTTTATAATTGCTGTTTGTAGTACTATGTTTGCATTTGTAGCAAACCTTAAGCTTGCTTCCGTTTTAGAAAACACTTCCATCAAGTAAGTAAGGCGCGTTACACTAGGCTTTGCTTTTTTTATAATGTCTGTTAAAAACTGCTGAGCCGTTAGGGTTTTTTGACTACCAGCCCCCCCCGATACTTCCAACACAATTTGCGCAAAAATTTCTAACAAGTCTTTAACTAACAGCGTTACCGACTTGCCCTCTGCAAACAACTTGTTTGCTATTTCTAAAGCACTACCCGCGTCCTTTTTTAGTATATGCAAAGCAAGCGTATAGATAAACTGTTTATCTACTGCGCCCAAAAACTCTGCAACCGTTTTGTAAGTAACAACTTGCTCTACCGAAATTGCTGTCTCCGCTATGCTTAGTGCGTCGCGCACAGAACCTTCCCCCGCACGCGCTATAAGTTCTATCGCACCGCTCTCCGCCTCTATGCCCATCTGCGCAAATATGCCACCCAAAAGAGTTTGTATTTTGTCTGTTGGTATAAGTTTAAAATCTAAGCGCATACAGCGCGACAAAATTGTTTGTGGCAATTTGTGGCTTTCTGTTGTTGCTAGTATAAAAATAGCATATGGCGGCGGCTCTTCTAACGTTTTTAAAAAGGCGTTAAAGGCTTCTGTCGTAAGCATATGCGCCTCATCTATGATGTAAACCTTTTTGCTAGCCACAACGGGTGGATACTTTACGCTTTCTAGAATTTCTCTAACATCGTTTATGCTTCGCCTAGATGCTGCGTCTAACTCTATAATATCTAAATTTTCAGAACTGGTTGTAAGGGCAATACACGTAGCACATTTGTAACAAGGCGGAAGCAAAGTTTGTTTAGGTTTGCGGCTTACACTCTCGCAATTAACCGCTAGTGCAAAAATTTTGGCAAGTGACGTCTTGCCAGTACCCCGCGTACCAGTAAACAAATATGCGTGCGAAACCCTGCCTAACAAAACTTGATTAGACAGCGCCTTAACAATATATTCTTGCCCTAAAACATCTTCAAACCTTTTAGGGCGAAATTTTCTATATAAATTTAAATACATAACGTTTAGCGAAGTTTATTTCTAATGCGTTGAATTGTATTGTCTATAACTTTTGGAGTTTTGGATAATTTCTGTGCTATATCTTTATATGTATAACCCTCTAGCATTAAGTCGAATACTTGCTTTTCTTGCAACGACAGCGTTTTAGCAACCTTTTCTAAAAATATGTTTATCCTATCGTTTTCTACTAGAGCTTGCTCTGGTGTTAAGTCTGTGCTTGCAACAACTTCCCAAAGTTGTAATCCTTCGCCATCTTCGCCCTTTACAAAGTGAAATAACGACACGCTATCGTTCAGCGCTTCGTGCTTGCCCGAAGAATAAGCGCGTATTGTAGAATAAATTTGTCTGGATATACAAATTTTAGCAAAGTTTTTGAAAGAATTAAACTCGCTAACATCTTGTGGCTTGTAGTATTTTATTGCTTTTATAAGCCCTATTAAACCGCCCGAGATTAAGTCGTCGCTATCGCCACCCACCAAATAATAATTGCTAGCAATAACGGCTACAATAGGTTTGTACCTAACAATTAAAACTTCTTTAGCATCTGCATTCCCTTCGTTTGCAAGCCCTACTAACTGCTCGTCTTTTAAATTTTCTAACTCCATTTTTTATTTACCACCTTATTACTTTTTTGAATATTTATTTCTAACGTGTAAAGCAAATTATTTAATGCGTGAAATCACTTTACACTTTACAATAAATTCTGTCTAACAACTTCGTATATCGCAACCCCCGCTGATACAGACGCATTAAGGCTTGTTACCTTACCTTCCATTCGTATGCTTACAAGCCCATCGCACAACTTTTTTGTTAGGTGAGATATACCCTTATCTTCACCGCCAACCACTAAGCATATATCGCCCTTTAAGTTGGTTTTGTAAAGGCACCCAACCTTTTTTGAAGCCCCACCTGCTTCCGCCGCTTCTAGCCCGAAAACAAAAATGTTCTCTTTTTTTATTATATCTACCGCGCTGTTAATATTTGCCTGTGCTATAGGTATATGAAAAGCCGCGCCACTTGATACCCTTATTACTGTCGCATTTACTTCGCTTGCCCTATCTTTTGGTATAATTATGCCATCTACCCCCGCGCACTCTGCTGTTCTGATTATAGCACCCAAATTGTGCGGGTCTTCTATATTTGTTAGTAGCAGTAAAAATATACCCTTTTTTGCGCCACCTTTCTTTGCTAGTTCTGCCCCTTGTGCTTCTTGCGCCACGCCTACCTTTGCACTTGATTTCTCTATTGTCCCTACACTTTCCCCTATCCTTGCTCTCTCTCTTGCCCGCTTTATAATATCTTGCACACTAGAGTATCTAAAGCCACTTTCCATTAGCCCTATAACCCCGCCGTGCCTTTTATGTAAAACCAGCCTATCTAACTTCTCTTTTGTAGCAACTTCTACTTTTACACCCTTAGCTTTTGCTAGTTGGGTAATAGCACTATCTTCTTTTGCAAGTAAAATTTTTGAAAGTGTGCCACCATCTGAATTTAGTGCTTCTATAACTGCGTTTTTACTCTCTACATAAATCATTTTTTTCCTTTAGTTGTGGTGCAAGGTTTTTTTACGAAGTAGTTCACTCACACATTTTTTGCGAAATAGTTCACTTACACATTTACTTACTTAAAAGTTTTTTTACTTCGCTAACGCGCCCGCACGACATCTTTCCCTCTTTGCAACTAGCGCTAAAACACGATGGTCCTGCATTTTTAAATATTGTTGGTGCTACGGCTTTTACGTGCTTAAGCATTAAATACGCAACTTCTCTTATCTCCCATTGCGCCCTAAAACAACACCTAAGTTCGAAAAAATTTAAAAGTGAACGCGCGTTAAGTGTTAGTACAAACTTGGTTTCCGCCGCGTTTGGAAGCACAAATCTCGCGTCCTCGTTGCTTGCCTCGCCCTTGCCTTTTGCTTCGTCTAATAGGCTTTGCCACTCGTTGTAAAAGCCTTGAATGGTGTCCATCTGAGCCACAAATTTGTCTACAGCCTCTCTGCCCAAACTCTCTATTCCACGCGGTATTATGTAATTAAAGCCCTCAGATGAGACATATCGCTGCGACTGAACAGAAAAACTAGCAATTCTGTGCCTTGTAATCTGCGCTAGTAAAGCCCTAGACACACCCTCTGTCCCAAACGTAAAACTTATGTGTTCTATGGGGCTTGTGTGTCCGAACGAGAGTAATTTCTCTATAAATTCTGCCTGACTTTTTTTAGATATATTCTCACTAAGCCCGCCAATGCTAGAATTAGAATAGCAAAGTTTAGCCGCCAGCGCAACAATTTTTTCAGGCTCTCCCGAATAATTTAATAACTCTACCTTTGGTTTAACAGCAGCCATATTACTCCTTTAATTTAACATTGAACACTGAATATTGTAAATTTAACATTGAACACTGAACACTGAACATTGATTTCACCGCTAGCGCGGGCAAAATATCTATTTCGTTGAGACCCAAATTCAAACTGTTCAAAAGTTATTGTATAATGTATTTAACCATTGTTCAATGTTCATTGTTCAGTGTTCAATATTTATTGTTCACACTTCTCGCAGATTGCTTTCTCATTTGCTTTCTCATCTGCTTTTTCATCTCTTTCGTGCCTTTCTTTTTCTTCTCGCCACACTTTATATGCATACAAAACTGCTTCTTTTGCAAAGCCTAGTATTGCAACGGATAGCAATATTCCCCAAAAACCAAACAATACTGTTGTTACTAAAATGCCCGATACTAACAAAAGCGGGTGTACTGATATTGCCTTACCAAAAAGCCAAGGGCGAAGTAAAAAGTTATCTATAACAAGTTGAACAAAAATGTTTATACCTAAAATCGCAAATATAGGCCACCACAAATCTAGCGGTAGATAAACCACCGCGCCGTAAACAATAGGCGGAATTGCGCCAACAACAGCCCCAACATACGGCACAACTTGCGTAACGGCAACAATTGTTGCAAAAAGTATTGGCGCCCACGTTAAAAATGCGTTATGCTCTATTCCCGCCGCCCAAAGCGCAAGCCCCAACAAATAGTATAGCGCTAGGGTGCTTAAAAACATAAAGAAACTCTCGTACAACGTGCCTGCTATATAGCCCCTGTTTACCATTACAAAGCGCTCGGCAAGCGCATCGTAGTGGTGAACGTAACCCTCTGGTATAATGCGCCTTACGTTAGACTTTACAATTTGCGGGTTGCGCAACATAAAAAACATATAAAATGGGAATATAGAAAATACGATAATCAAGTTTCCAACAACGCCAAACACGCTAGAGAGCAACTCGAATATTGCGGCTGTGCTTAAAAAGTCTAGCATAAAGTCGTTCTCTTGAAAGAAGTATATTATGGTCTGCCAAAAGTCGCCCTCTAAGTTTATGTTAACAAAAGTGTTTTCGTTTATCCAAATAAGCCCATCTTCTATCATACCAAGTTCTAGTTGAGAAAGCGCCATAATGCCAGCCCATATAATACCAACAAGGGCTGAGAACATAAGTAAAATTAAAAGCGCTGTGCATACAACCGCAGATACTGTGCGGTTTATTCTTAAACGCTGAAGCCCCTCGTGAAGCGGCGCTGTTATAGTTGCGCCAATAAAACCAATAAATGGTGGCACTAAAAGTACGAATAAAATGCGCGTTAAAATCTGCCATATAGGTCCACCAAAAGTAACCCACAAAACTATGGTTGCCGTAATTACTAAAATTATTGTCACAAGCAACAACAAATTTAATAGCCTTTTGCTATTTCTGTCTATATCTTTGTCTCTTATTCTTCTAAAAATCATTTTTTCAAGTGTCCGCCAAAGACACACTCCTATATTTTTCTAATCCCCGCTCAAGCATTTTGCACGTTTACGCAATTTGCTGTTAATTTTGCCCGCGAAGCAGGGTGAAACAATTTAAAATTTAACATTTAACATTTTAAAACCCCATTGTTTGTCTTTTTGCAAAGTTTTTGGCGTAGTTTTGCATAGCGTCGAAATCTGAGGGTATTGTAGATGGTTTAACTTCTGCTACTATCTCGTTTAATTCTTTTTTGCTAATAATTGGTGGCTGTATATTTTTGCTTTCATCTAATTTCTTTGCCGCTTTACTTGCTTTCTTATCTGACCCCTTACCAACCTTAACACCGCTACCCTTATCTACCCGCTTACCACTTTTGTCTGAACCCTGCTCGCTGTTCGCTGAACGCTGTTCGCTGTTTACCCTAGCTATCTCTTTTCTTATTGCAAGCATTTTAACCTTTTCGCAAATCTCAACAATATCCGCGCCCGAGTAGCCATCTAGTTGGTCTGCTAGTTTGTCTAACTTTATTTGCGTGTCTAACTTAACGCTTTTTAAATGCTTATTAAGCATAAACAGCCTTGCCTTTTTGTCTGGAAGCGGGATATATATTTTATCTGAAAACCTGCCCGGTCTTAAAAGCGCACTATCTAAAAGCCACGGCGCATTTGTTGCCGCCAACACAAGTGGCTGATTTTCATAATTTTCTACCCCTTGCATATTTGCTAAAATCTCTTGTACTGTGTTGTCGTATTTTTTTTCGCTTCGCTTTTTGCCTATAGTGTCGAACTCATCAAAAAATATTACGCTTTTGTCGTAGCGCCTTGCGTTTTCAAAAAGTCTGCGTATGTTTTTCTCGCTCTCACCTACCCACTTGCTTTCTATATCAGAACACTTTATAGGAAAGAATTTAGCATCTAATTCTGTGGCAACCGCTTGCGCAAACATAGTCTTACCCGTTCCCGGCAAGCCAAAAAGAAGTATGCCACCACCCCTATTCTTTTCGTATTTTTTAAACAACTCTCTGTGTTGCATTGGCAGAATTGCTTTTTCTTCAAGCGCTTTTTTCGCGTCGTCCAGCCCCGCAATATCATCTAGTGAGACAGTCGGGATTGTTGTCTCTTCCGGTTTAGACTTAAGCGTTTTAATTTTAGTTATGTCTGTACGCTCGCGCGCCATAATCTCGCGCTGTTGCTTTAAAAACTCTTGAAATACTTGCTCGTGAATCGCCTCGTCCTCTATTAAAATGTAAGATGGCAAACTACTATTCTCGGCATTTGCAATTACCCTATACATCATCATCTCTTTTTGCTTCACGCCCTTTATAAAACTGTGCGGGTAAACAACCACGTAATCTATATCGCCAACCTTAATTTCTGCAACAATTTTAAACCTAACGTCCTTATCATCTTCACTCTTAAGCGTGATATAGTCGCGGTTTGGTCTGTTATAAAAAGTGGGGTTTGTTAGTTCGCCGTCCGGCGCAGCCTCACCCTCAAAGGCCGTAACCCTATCAAAAAAATCTTCGTCCTCATCGAAGTCTTCGTCGAAGTCGAAATCTTCGCTGCACGCATAGCAGTCGTCCTCGCAGTCTTCCGCGCACTCTGCCCCTTCTAATTCATCTAAACGCTTTTTAAAGCGGTCTAAATCTTCTTCTATCTCTTGCTTTATTCTATCATACACTTGCTTTCTGTTTTGCCTTTTGTTAAGTAAATAAACTGCCGCTAAAGCCAAAAACAAAGCGCCCGCCAAGCCTAACAAAACAAGCATACCAAAAACAGACCACAAAACAAACCCTAAAATAACGCTTACTACAAACCCCGTAAGCGCAAGCACACCAAAAAAAGCAAAAGCAAAAAAACCGCTTTTACTATCAACTTTATCAATTTGTTTTGTTTCCGACTCGTTTTTCAAGTCTTTATTATTTTTATAACCCATAGATATTATTATTGCCTTTTGCTATATTCACTAACACAAGCAAACACTTATCTTAGTATTATACCATATTACAAAAAAAAGTGCAAGCAATTTTAATACTTGCAGTTTTTTTGGCTACAATAGAAATTATCACAAGTATAGTAATTTTGTTAAACCATAGAAAGTTGTTGACTATAAAATATTTGTGATACCATTAAAGAATATAAAACGCACAAAAAAACTTGCCAAAATAGTTGACAAATGCACGATTTTTGTATATACTATATGTAATCAATAATTTAAGCGAGGTGAAAAATATGGCTAAAACATCTGCTATGCAAGTTAGGGTAAACCACGAGGCAAGAGAGCGTGCAACTAAAATACTTGAGAACTTAGGTCTATCTATGGGTGACGCTGTGAATGTGTTTTTAAAGCAAGTTGAAATTCATAACGGGCTTCCGTTTAGTGTAACGCTAGAGCCTAAGTCCGACATTTTAAGCGCTAGGCAAGAAGTCGAATTAATGGAAGCTGGTGTAGTTCCGCGAAACTCTAAAAGTGTAAGCGAATTTTTTGCAGAGGTATATGCTAATGAGTAAAGAATTAACACCTGTTTATACAAACAATTTTTCGAAAGATGTTCGGCGTATGAAAAAACGAGGTGTTTCGCTCGAAAAACTCGAGCAAATTATGGAGTTGCTCGTTAAGCAAATACCGCTAGACAAAAAGCACCGCCCGCACATTTTAAAGGGCAAGTATAAAGGAATGTGGGAGTGCCACGTCTCAAACGACCTACTACTTGTTTGGGAAGTTAGGGGCGAATACATATATTTCAACGCACTTGGCACACACTCAGACTTGTTTTAACTAAATAACAAAAACCAAAAAGCACGAGTTTTAAAACACCCGTGCTTTTTTAGTGCTTTAAAATACGTTTGCGTAAAGGTGAAAGCCTAAATAAATCAGCCACGGCAAGCCTATGGCTAGTGACGCATACAGCGCGAGCCTTATTTTTTTGTTACGCTCTTTTCTGTTAACCCCTTTGTTAAGTGGCTGATTATTGTAAATTGAAGGCAGTTGTCGCATTTGCTCTGCCAATGCATAAGTTGCAACTTCTGCTAGTGTGTCGCCCTCTAATACCCCTAAGACTTGCTTAAAGTCTGGTCTTAGCTCTGGGTTTCTTTGCAAACAACTCTCAAGCAATGCTTTTATGTTTTGTGGGATTTCTACCCTTGTCTCATTTAAGCACCTATCACGCAAACTGCTCTCGCTTGCTAGTAAATAGCCATCTTCCCACGGGTAATAACTTCCGCACTCTCTAACGCCCGTATACATAGACAAAACCGTTAAAGCCCAACTGAATACATCAGACTTTACGCTAGACACTTCCCTTGTTGCTTGCTCTGGAGAGCGGAATGGCTTTGAGGCGTGTTCTGTATTTGTTTTTTGCCCATCTCTAAGTTCTACCGCCAGCCCAAAGTCGCTCACTTTAACTATGTTATCTTTTGTTACTAAAATGTTTGCAGGCTTAACATCTCTATGCACTACGTTTCGCTCGTTTGCATACAGCAAGCCATTTGCAGACTGCACCGCGTAAGATAATATTCTGCTTGAGGTCTCTTGCTCGCTTCCTTCATATAACCTGCCGTCCACAATTCTATCACTTAAAGAGCCACCGCAAACCCACTCTGCTACCGCGTATGGTCTTTTGCCACTTCCAAGCCCCACATCAAAAAGCCTTACGATGTTTTGGTGGTCTGATAATTTTATCCATTGCTTACACTCTGTTATAAATTTTTCGAAATGCTCTTCTTTTAGTGGCATTTTAAGCGCACGCAAATAGTCTACCTTGCTGTGTCTAACTTTGTAAACAATGCCAAAACCGCCCTGTCCAGCAAGGCTCTCAACCACATAAACCCCAATTTTTTTACCAGTTTTATACATTCTTTTTTAATGTTAAATGTTAAATTTTAAATTGTTTCACCGCTAGCGCGGGCAAAAAATATTTACAAGTTTGTACAGAGCGACAAAATGCAGATTGTTAAAAAGTTTGGTATATAATGAGTTTAGGCATTTAACATTTAAAATTAAACATTTAACATTCTTACAAGTTCCACGTTTGCCCATTTGCGTTAACGCCCCTTAACCCATTTACGCCAGCAAATGGGGCTGGGTTAGAGCCTGTGTTCCACGTTGTGTTAGAGCCGTGCGCGCCAATACTACCCCTTGTTCCGCCACTTATACTCGCGTTGTCTATTATGGGTCTAGTAACCGACACGAGTGCATTCGCACCGCTTCCCGCATTACCACCGCGCCCGCCCCTATGTAAGTTATCGCCAATCTGCCCAAACGAAGCCGTGCTGTTACCACCACGCGCACCATTTCCGCCGTTCCCCCCCCGTGTACTAGCCGAGTGCAAATTTATACTATGCGCAACTACTGCTACGCCACCATCGCCGCCACCGCCACCACGGCGCAAATGCTCTGCAGAACTTCCCGCATTTCCAACACTACCACTACCGCCATTTCCGCCAACAACACTAACATTCCCGACCAATTCTACTACCCCGCTACTGTATATACCAACGCCACCATTGCCACCGCGCCTTGCTATGTCGCCACTCACATTAATGCTGTTAACCACGTTGCCCGCACCGCCATTTCCGCCATAAATTCTAACTGAACCGCTTGCCCCTAACTCTGCCCCTAAACCCATAACTATACTAACTCTTGCCCCGACAATTGCCGCAGCACCATTTTTATCTGCATTAGAAGCCCCTCCGCCACTTACAGTTATAGCCCCAACTCCAGCCCCACCCCTAAGCGTTAACTCACCTACATCGCTTATTGATAAGGTGTTTTGTCCTACATCAATTGCTGATTGCGGCATAGTAACGCCTCGTGTGCCAGCAATACCCTCTATGCTGTTTTGCCCAACTGCTGTAATTCTTAAATTTCTACTTCCCAAAGTTCTTATACCCGCCCTGTTAGCACTAGAGATAAAACTTATATCTTGCAAAGTAAGCCTAAGCGTAAAATTAGGGTTGCCTACTACATCTATACCAAAACTTGTAAAGGTTGTACCCGCAATGCCTGTTATAGTCATATCAAGTATGTTCCTACAAATTTCTAAAACCCTTGCCCCTGTTGGATGTTGCAAAAACTGTAAAAATACATAACTTCCAAAAACAAAATCTGCACCTTTAAAATCTTCAAAAGATGTAAATATTCTTATATTATCAAAAGTGTTATTATCAAACTCTCTACCAAATGCCCTTATACTTGTCACTCTGTTTGTGTCCTCTGTTATAATATTTTTTACAGCCCCCATACTAGTTGCATTTTGCACGCCAAACAAACCGTTTGCGCCAATACGACCAAGTGTAAAAGAAGGTATAATAGTATCTATCAAGCCGCTAACTTCCACTCCCGTATAATCTATGTATAATACGGCAATCTCTTGCCTTAAAGGCAATGCTATATTCTGCAAATGAGACAGCGTAATATATGGGTTGTAAGAGAGGTCTAACTGGTTTAATCTCTCAAAGCCTACAAAACTAATTCCTGTGTCTGAAGTTAAACTTGTTAGAGCAGTGTTCTCGGCTCTCAACACAATTAACTGCCTAAGTTCTTGCAAGGCAAACAAATTGCCAAGTGGATTGCCACTAATATTAAGCACAGATAAGTGATATAACCCCGCTATAAAACTTATGTCTGTTAGATAGTTGTTGGATATATCTAATTGATGAAGGTTTACAAAAAGGCGCAAAGCACTTAGTTTCTGGTGGTAGCAATTGCCTCCCCTATTAAGCCCGCTTATGTCTAGCGTATGAATCGACGCTACATCAGCAAACGTAAATGTGTCTCCTAAAATGTCTCTAAGCCTTGTAACTAATGTATTACCTACAGCCGCTACTGCAAAGTCTTTTGTGTAGGTTGTTCCTGATGCTGTTCTTACAGTTAGTTGTCCGCTTCCAAATCCAATAACTTCAAGTTTATAATTTCTAAACCTTAAAAGCTTGCCGTAATCTCTATTTTCTACTCCTATACTTACGCTATAGCCAGACCTATCTTCCAGCCCATAAATTCCTATATCTATTTTCTCGCCAAAATTAAGTGCGCTAAAATTAATTGTTCTTAATGTATCAGAAACGCTTTTTGGTGAATTTCTGTTAATATAATCGCGCAACGCAGAAAAGCCAACTGTAAAAAACATAATTACAGTTGATAACAAAAACAAACCCACAATAAGTATTACTCTAGATTTAGCCGTATGCATACTAACATTGTATCACAAAAAAATAAAAAACGCAAGTCTTTTTTTCTCACGCTTTTTTTTACAACTTCTATTTGGGTTATACTTCTATTTGGGTTACACTATATGCAAAAGCAATATGCTGACAAAGCAACCACATTGTATAATTATCACATTACGTGGCAATAATCTAGCATATGAGTTTAAATGCAAAAACACAAGAGAGCAAACAAATACGGGTGGCACAAAACTACACTAAAACTACAAAACTTAGTGAGTTAAACATAGAAGCCCCTTTTAAAGTATTGCCAACAACAAGTATCTATAGCGACTTAGCAAAGTACGATTTGTCTAGCCGGCTAAAGCAAGAGTTAATGGGTAGTTTACTGCCCCCTATAATTTTGTGTATCGGAAGCGATAGGGTTATTGGCGATGCGCTAGGTCCAATCGTTGGTCACCTTTTAGTAAAAAAATACAATATAAACACCTACGTTTACGGCACGCTGGAAAGTCCCGTTAATGCTTTAAACGTGCTTGAGACGTATGAACATATTGTTGCTACGCATACCACGCGCGATATACTTGTTGTAGATGCAGCCCAAAGTTTGCACGGCACACTTGGCGATATACGCGCGGGGCGCGGAAGCATACAGCCAGCGTCCGCCCTTAGAAAAAACGCATTTCCGCAAATGGGCGACTACTACTGCCTTGGCATAGTAGCAGAAACTTCATTTTTCTCTGCAACCCTACTAGCCAGCACCCGCCTTGGCATAATATACAGAATGGCAGAGATTATAGCCGCCGGCATAGCAGACGCTTTGTGCAATTAACAAATTACAATGTACAAATTACAAATGTTACAAACTATAAAATGCTTTACTTTCGAACAGTTGGCATTTTATATTATAAAAACTTTAAAATATTTACAGTATGCTTTTTATAACGTTCAAAAGCAATGCTTGCTATGAGTTAAACACTTGTAATTTGTACATTGTAATTTGTAATTTGCTTACTACGTAAGCAACGATACGTAGTAGAGTTGCTTACGTAGTAAGAGCCTCCAACTCTTCTAGTGTTTCTTCAAATACTTTAAAGGCGCTTTTAAATGCGTCTTTTTTTGATAAGTCTACGCCCGCAATTTTTAGTATATCTGTTGGTGGCTTAGAACACCCCGCAGACAAAAACTTTATGTAATTTTTAACCGCGTCTTTTTCACCCCTTAAAATAGCGCTTGCAATTGCCATAGCACTTGTAAGCCCCGTTGCATACTGATACACATAAAAATTATAATACATATGCGGTATGCGCGCCCACTCGTACGCTATTTGCTCGTTATACTCAATGTCGCCCCCGTAATATTTTTTAGTTAAGCCTAGATAAATCTCATTCATAGTCTGAACAGACAACGGCTTATCTTTTTCTACAACTTCGTGAATTGCCGCTTCAAACTGTGCAAACTTTGTTTGTCTGAAAAGGGTCGAGCGGAACATATCAAGTAAGTAATTAAGCAAAAACTTCTTAACCTTAAGCCTTGGGCAAGCCTTGCCCAACTCGCAGTTTGTCGTACCCGCTTCGTGACCACTGCCCCTACACTTGTCGCAACTTGCAACGCGGTATGGGTTGTTTATAAGGTAGCGAAGCAAAAGCACTTCGTGAACTGTGCTTGCAACTTCTGCAACAAAAATTTTATAGTATGCTTTTGAGATTGGCTGCGTTTTGTAAGAGTAAAACCCGTGCATAGCGTGACCCATCTCGTGCGCAATTGTAAATAACTCTGTTGCCGTTGGCTCGTAATTTAACAAAACGAATGGGTGCGTGCCGTATGGTCCCCACTTGTACGCCCCGCTTGTCTTGCCCTTATTTTCATAAACATCTATCCACCCGCTTGTTTTAGCCTCGCGCAAAACGCGTACAAAGTCTTCGCCAAGTGGCTTGCACGCGTCCACAGTCAAGTCGTACGCCTCGTCGTAAGGCAAGCCTATGTTTGTGTCTTCTATCATAGATATTCGTAAGTCCCAAAAGTTTAACTTTTTAACGCCCAAAAGTTTTTTTCTAAGCGATATATATCTATGCATAAGCGGTGTGTTTTCTTCTACAGCCTCTAGCAAGTTGTCGTAAATTTTACGCGGCACGTTTGTATAGTGCAAAGCGCTATCCATACTAGACTTAAACTTGCGCGCCTTTGCATAAAACCATTGCATTTTTGTATGGTTAGACAGCATCAAACTTATAGAATTTAACACCTTTTTGTAAGCGGCGTAATAGCCCTCAAATGCCTCTTGCCTAACGCTTTGCTCTTTTGCTGTGTCTAGTATAAGCCCGTAAGTTGCGTGAGTCAGTTTTTGACGGCTCCCATCCGGCATAGTCACATCTGCAAAGTCTAACTCTAAACTATCTAGCATATCAAATATATTGTTAAACCCGCTAGAAAAACTGCCCATACTGCTAAGTATTTTCTCTTCGCTCTCACTAAGCGTGTGCTTTTTGTTTCTTATAACATCTAAAAGTATCTGGTCGTAATTAGCAAAGTTTTTGTCCTTAGCCCACTCTTTAAGTTTGCTATCCGCCAAAAGCGATAACTCTGGCTCTACAAAACTAGTAGCCTCAGACCACTTAACACCAAGCAATTGCGCCTTATCTGTCAGTTCTTGATAATGCGTAACGCTCGCGTCCTCATCAAAACGCATCTTAGCGTAACAATAAAGCCTAACACTTAAGTAAGAAAACTTGTCGCTCAACTTAAAAAAGTCCATCACATTCTTTTTAGTGTTAAGTTTGCCCTTAAAGCCCACCACTTCTCTAACTTGCGCCTCCGCCTCTTTAAATTCTTTTTTCCAAACATCTTCCCCCTTATAAATATCTTCCAACCGCCACTTATACCTAGCATCAACATCCTTACGTAATTTCTCACCCATAATACTTTTAGTCTCCTAATTAAAAATTATTTTTTTAGTGCAAAGTGTAAAATGTAAAGTGTAAAGTGGCTGCAGTCATTAATACCAAAACATTTGAGCAGCCTGCAATTTGTATGCGTACGCAATTTGCAAATCAATTTTGCCCGCGCTAGCGGTGTAACCACTCTACATTCTACACTCTACACTTTACACTTTACACTATTTTTAATCTGCTACTGTACGCTTCCTAAGCCTACTAGCCACTAAAGTAGCAAACAAATTTAAAGCTAGTACAATTATAATCAAAATACTAGCGGCCGCAAATGCCTCATCTGGATAGCGAGCCTCTCTCCATAAATCATAAAATGCAACAGATAACGTTGTAGAGTGCGAGCCAAAACCCTCCGGCATTGGTCCCCGCGAAGACCCCATTGTAAACATAAGTGCTGCGGTTTCTGATACCATTCTACCTATTCCTAATATAATCATAGCTAGTATACCAGGTAGCGCAGTTGGCACAACAACCCTGCCAACAGCTCTTATTCTGCCAGCTCCTAAGGCGTAGGCTGCCTCTCTATATGCATCGGGTACAGCCTTTAAACTCTCTTGCGTTGCCCTTACTGTTAGTGGTAAAATTAAAATCGCAACTGTAAGGGCACCCGCGGCTATAGACATACCAAGCCCTAAAAAACCAACAAAAAACATAAGCCCAAAAAGAGCATAAACAATTGAAGGAACACCCTCTAGAGTCTCTACAGAAAATTCCACCGCTTTTGCTACCCTGCTTCCTTTTTTGGTATATTCTACTAAATAAATTGCAGTAAATATGCCTAGAGGAAAAGCAATAAGACTTGTTAACAATACATACATTAATGTTGCTCTTATAGAGGGCGCTAAGGTTGGCGGGGCACCCCAGTCAAAATCTCCTGTTAATAAGTGCCAACTTATATGCTGTAAACCGTTAGACAATACGAAAAACAATATGTAACCTAAAAATAATACTGCAATAGTAGAAGTAACATACGACATAAATCTCAGCACTTTATGACGGCTAAGCCAAGCTCTCATAAGGAAAGAGTTAGAAACTGCATTTTCAAATTTAAAGGTCTCTTTATCTATTTCCTCTTTATTCTTTTGACGTCTTAATATTTTCTCATTAACAAAATTACCGCAAGCTTCCACGCACGCTCTTGCATATTTCTTTATCTTTGGCATAAGTCTTGGGTTTTTATTGTTTCCTGTATGCTTAACAATATTAAAGATAACATTTAAAACAAGTATAAAAAACAAAAGAACTAATCCCGTTGCTATAAGGGCTCCCATATGTAATGACCCCGGCATAGCATATCCCATTTCCATAACAACGTTAGCGGTCAGGGTTCTAAAACTTTGGAAAAGCCCTGTTGGCATATTTGTTCCATTTCCTGCTACCATTATAACGGCCATTGTCTCACCAACAGCACGCCCTATGCCCAAAATTAAAGCTGCCAAAATGCCTGACTTAGCAGCAGGTATTACTGCCTTAAAAATTGCCCTCTCTTTTGAGGCGCCTAAAGCAATTGCCGCTTCATAATAAGTTTTCGAAACGGCATCTATGCTAGAGCGCGTTAGTGCAACTACTGTTGGTAATATCATTATCCCTAAAACAATAGATACTGCTAAAGGACCCGTTCCCATACCATAAGGGCTGAACCTTGAAAGAATAGGCACAATAATTGATATACCAAAAAAACCATAGATAACAGAAGGGACCCCGGCTAACAAATTTATTACCTGAGTAAGATACGGCTTTATGCGCCTAGGGCAAAACTTTGCAAGAAATATAGCAGTCAATAGCCCTAAAAAACCTCCAACAATTAATGCACCCGCTGCAGCAACTATAGTTCCTGCAATCATTGGAAATATTCCGTATACTCCATCATCTGGATGAAATTGGTCGTGCCACCAAAAGGTTCCAAAAATAAAATTGTAAAACCCTATCTCAGCCATTGGCGGAAAGCCTTCTCTTATTAAGAAAAACAAAATTGCAAAAACTGCAAGTATGGCAAATAAGGCCGTCATTAAAAAAGTTACGCGCCAAGAAAGTTCTTTGTCTATTAGTCTTAAAATTGCAAATGGTGGAATAAATATAGCCAAAAAACCAACCAAAAGTTCTGTGAGCCTAGTTACTTCTAAAGCTTGCGCAATTATTAATGTAAGATATAAAACTCCACCAGTGGCAGAAAGTATTATGCTAATAAGGCTTAACCAATACGCAACTTTTACAAAAAAGTGTACAACTGTTTGCCTTTTTAGGCGTCTTGATATTATAAATCCGGGAATACCTGCTAGTGGACCCAAAAGTGAAACAGACAAAATACCCAAAATAAGTGCCAGCTTTGTGCCTTGTGGGATTGGCTGTGCTACCTTGTCTCCATTAGCCACATAATTCTTATTCTCTTCAGAGAAAAACTTCTCTTCCAAATTGAAAGTATCATCACTTTCTTTGTTGTTATTTTTATTCATAACTATACCTGCATAAATTAAAGTTCTTTATAAGTATAATTGATTTTTATTTTTAAGTCAAGCATTTAAAACAAAGTGGGGCGTTGAGATTAAAGTCAACGCCCCACTAGGCTTTCAAATATTAATTTGTAAAATCTTAAGACCCAAACTGAGCAGTAGGTAATTGCTCCCATCTTTGCCTTGCAGAATTTGCCGTGAAGATTTCGAACAACTGCTCTAGTGTCACATTAGTTAATGGGTTAGTTGGATGAACTATTACTGCAACTCTATCGTATGCTACTGTGAAAACATTTA
>WQRI01000014.1 GCA_009786825.1 Bacillota bacterium | reverse complement strand
TGCGGTTTCGCTATTGCTATAACTCAAGCGGTGCTGTTACAAAGGTCGGCAACAATTTTGAGCAGACTGTTGGAGAATATACTTACGATGATTTAGGTAGGCTAGTAAAAGAAGTAGACCAAAAGGGCAACAAAAGCGAATGGGGCTACGATACTAACGGCAACATACTGTTTAAAAAGCATACGGGTACGAAGGCTAAAAATATTGCAAGTGCTTCAAACTGTTGCACAAGTGCCGGTGCTTCAAGTGGTTGTTGCGCCAGCGGAAATGTTACAATAAAAGAGTATGTTTACGATAACAACGAGAGACTTGTGTCTTTGGTGAGTCATTCTGAGCGAAGCGAAGAATCTAGCGTTAGCGAAAACTTCGTTTACGACGCGCTAGGCAACCCTACAACCTATCGCGACAACACGCTGACGTGGACGCACTTACGCAACCTAGCAAGCGTTCAAACGCCAAGTGGTTTGGTTACTTTCGAGTACAATAACCAAAACCTACGCAGAAGAAGAATTGTCCAAAACCAGCGCATAGACTACACTTGGTCTAACGGCAAAATGATTAGCGAGACCCACTCAATAATAACGGGACCAAACCATATAGTAATAAACCCAAGTTTTATTACAGCCACGCTAGACTATATCTACGGGATAGACGAAACGCCAATGGGTTTTACACTAACAAGCGGGCAAGGCTCTAATGCAACTCAACATACTTTCTACTACATCAAAAACCTACAGGGCGATGTTGTTCAGGTAATAGGCACAAGTGGACAAGTAGTTGCAGAGTACGCCTACGACGCTTGGGGTAACTTCGAGATAACTCAAAACGTAAACGACATTGCGAACCTTAACCCAATTCGCTATCGCTCATACTACTACGACAACGAGACCAATCTATACTACCTAAAGTCACGCTACTACGATTCAGATACAGGTAGGTTTATAAACGCCGATGCTATAGAGATACTTCAAGCGACAAAATACGACACCAACGGGCTTAACCTATTTATGTACTGCAATAACGACCCTATTAACCACGTCGACCACAGCGGCTTTATTCCAGTAAACACAAACCTTCTTAGGAATTTAACTAATAGTAGCCTTTTGACTAGGTCTATGAGTGCTTCGAGAAGTAGAAACGTATACCATAGAGTGGTTAACAAGCAAGATATTGAAAGTGAAAACCATAATGTTTTGTTTAGGTTTAGAAATATCTCTAGCCAAGATGTTTACAAAAATGTGAATAGCCAAAGAAGAGGGTTTTATAAGGTAGTTAACTCAGGGATATTTGGTAGTGGCATAGGCGTAGGCTATAAAGGAAGATTCTTTGGGTTCGAAGCGGGCATAGGTCTAGACTTAAGTGGTTATTGGAAAGTGTCGGCAGGAAACATTAGCCTAGGGTTAATGGGTGGCGGCTATGGTTGGGGCTTCCATTTGGGCTGGACTAGAGATGGAACAGCATACGCAATAGAGTTTGAGCTTAGTTGGTTCTCAACAGGTTTAGCGGTATTTGCTGTAGGCGCGGTACTGCTTGCTGCAGGTGTAGGATTACCGATTCTTGCAGTAGGTGGAGTAATTTTAGGTTTGTCAATTGTTTTGCCTATAGCTATAGACATAATAACAAATCCACAACAAGGTGTTCCAGCCGTTGTTAACACAGTTAGGTCTACAGTAAATACGGCTACAAATCTAGCAAGAAATGTAGCATCTAATATCCCAGTTATAGGTCGCTTATTTAGGTAACATCGTATAGGAGTTAAAAATTGATTACTCAAAATATTTTGCATAAAGAAAATCCGGACAGAAAGCTGGCATACTTTGCAATGATTCTATTGTGCTTCAATACAGTAGGTTATGCGGCTGCATTTACTATAACTTCTTTAAACGCACGAAACATTAACATAGACTTGCTAATTGTTGTCATTTTATTGCTAATATTTACTATTTTTTTTCCCTTTATGTTAACGCGAGAACCTATGAACTACAGCATTTTGATAGACAACGATACAATAACAACGCGCATAAAAAAAGAAAGCCATACAATAAGACATACTGACCTTAAAGGTTTTGAAGTTTTAAAAAAACGCAAAATCAAACTTTACTTTTTTGACGAACGCGGCGTTATAGTAACAAATGCTAAAAATGGCGAATATGAAGGGTATATCATTTTCACAAGATACTCTAAAAGACTTGCACTTGTTCTACAATGGATACTCGACAAAAATAACTACTTAGAACAACTAGAGAAAGCCAACTTAATTTAAAAAACTTGAAAAGTAGCAACAGGTGTAAAAATCTGTTGCTACTTTTGTGTTTAACATTTTTTCATTTGACATTTTGTGATGTTTTTGCTATGATAATATTAGGTTTGGGCTGGGAAAGTTTTGGTAAATAGGGTTATGAGTATAAATAATGATAAAAAATTAATCCCACATAAGATTTTATTAATATTAACGTGGGTATTTGGGGCTATCCCCTTTCCGCTGTGGTTTATGACAATTTTTAATGTTGATAGAGCGGTAGATGGTTGGTGGAAAAGTGCTGGATATGGTGTAGGAATAATCTTTATACCAATCTTAATAATTTGGGCGATTTTTGGCGGAGTAAGCCAATTGTTACCGTCTAGTTTGTGGGACAATTCGGTAATAGAAATTATGTGGGTTATCTTGTTTTTACTTTCAACCCTAGGAGCGAGTCTAATTTCGCTACAAATCAAAAAGCGTGTTTTCGAAAACATTTTATCTGCAGAAAGGTTTGACGAATATATGAGCATAAAGCACAACTATAGTAGTGAGTAGTAGAAAAAAACTCTAAACAGCAACGACTATAGGTCGTTTTTTAGATAGTGGATATAGGAGATTATTGTTTTTATGAGAACTTATTTGTTTCGCGAAAGTTCAGAGTCTGCTAAAATTTTAATGATTGTTTTTGCTGTACTTTGGTATGTTTTGGTGATTATAGTGATTGGTTTTGCTATCTATAATCTTTCGAGTATAAGAGATTTGGGCTTGCAAGGGATAATGAGTTTTGGTACTTTGTTAATTATGGCAATCGCTTTCACTATATTTCCATTCACTAAACGCTTTAACTTATCGACAAAAATAGACCAAGAAAAGATAGAAGCAAGGGTTAAAAAAACAACCTACATTTTTACCCACAAGCAAATTAAAGGTTTCGAAATACTGCCTTGGGGCAAGATAAGATTAAAGGTGTTAGCAGAAGTTAATAATGAACATTTTACAATACTAACGGCTAGGTCCAAAAAATTAGCAGAAGTACTGACTTGGATAGTTGAAAAAAATAAGTATTTGGAAGGACAAGAATTTTCTAACCAAAACCAAACTGAGTTATTAGAATCGGAATAAAAAAGTAGCAGCAGGTGTAAAAATCTGTTGCTACTTTTAGTGTTGGTGGTTATTTTGTTGACTTATAACACTATTTTTGTTATGATATGTAGGCAGAATATCTGTAAATACTGTTTCAAATGTTGTAACGAGATTCAGACTTTTGTAGACTTTGGAACAAGGAGTTTATGATATCAAATATTGTTTATCGCGAATATGCAAGTTGGAGTCGAATAATTACAATTCCACTATTGATTATCGCATTAGTTATGTTTATATTAATGATTTATTTTTTGATAGTAGGTGAAATAGAATTCAACTCTAATATAGCGCCTTCAATAGTCATAGGGGTTGTTTTGATACCATTTGTAACTTATATGCTGTTTACAGATAGGTTAAATACTTTTATTGAGATAGACCACGACGAAATCAGAACAACTGTAAAGCGTAGAAGTTATGTCTTTAAACATAATCAACTTGAAAATTACTTTGTTTTAAAGCGCGGTAAGATAAAGTTAATACTTAGGGATAAAAATGGTAATCTAATTACAAATTACAATGCAGAAGGCTATACAATGTTTACTTCTAAACCGAAAAAGTTAGCACAAGTGTTTTTGTGGATACTAGAAAAGAATAAGTATGTTGAAGGACAAGAATTTTCTAACCAAAACCAAACTGAGTTCTAATTATTAGAATCGGAATAAAAAAGTAGCAACAGGTGTAAAAATCTGTTGCTATTTTTATATTGGTGGTTTTGTTGATGCGAATATTTTTTATGTATTTTGTTGGGGAAATTTTCAGAAAAGGTTTGACAAATTTTGTGTTTTATGGTAGAATAATAGTAGGTTAATGTGAAGGGGTTTTTGTGTTTACTAATTGAAAATTTCAAAGTTGCCTTTGGGCTGTTTTGAGGGGGTGGGGATAAGAATGATTGCTAAAAAAGCGTATAATCCTATTAATTACAAAAAGGTATCTAGGGAAGAGTTGTATTTGTATTACGAAAGGCTGAAGGCGGCTTTAGAAAAATACAAAGGCAACATTAAGCAATGCGCGGGTGATGCGGAAGTTTGGGAGTGTCGCCAAATTTTACTTAGGGAGAAGTCGGGCAAGGTTACTATGAATTCTGCGCTTAAAAAGGGTGAGAGTTATTGCCGTAAAAGCGCGCGTCCGGGCGACATCGAGTTTTATTGGAAGGACAATTGGGCGGAGGCATATTTGCATTTAATTATTGAAATACCAACAGAGGGCGGACCTATGCGTAGCCGCCAGTTTGTGTATTTGGGCGCTTTTACTGCGTATTCGTTCAGAACAAAGGTTAGGGGTTTGGACGCGTTTCCATCTGAGCAAGCGGTGAATAGGCGTACGCGACCTACGCGGAATATTATGTGGGGCTTTATTCACCCAGTAGATGAGGAAGGGTGTACTGTTTGTGGTACGCCGGTTTGCGAGGACGAGCAAAGCAACAGGGAAGCCGAGTACGCAAAAGAATATATACAGATGCTGTTAGACTCGGGCAAGACAGAGCGCGCTAGAATCACACAGCGCCAGTTAAACAAGTTGATAGTTGCCGTGCCTGAGAACGAGCGACATATGCCAAGAGAGTTAAGGCTAGACACGCGCATACCGCTAGAGTCTAGGCTGTTTTACTTAGAGTTTATAACGCTGAGAGATGAGAGCGACAGAATAGTTTTAAAAAACAGAGAAGTTGCAGAATATTACGGCGTTAAAAAAAGGCTTGTAGACAAATATATTTCGCTTTATAGAGAAGTGGGCTATATAGTGTCTAACAATTGTACGCGCCATAGGGTGTTGACTGTGGTTAAAACTTTTGTTTGAACATTGAATACGTTCAATTGAACACTGAATACTGAACATTGAACAATGTTTAAATTCATTAATGCCATACTTTTGAACGGCTGCATTTTGTATTTGTAGGCAACTTACACTATAAATTTTGTCCGCGCTAGCGGTGTAACAACTGTTCAGTATTCAGTGTTCAATGAAAAAGGCTTTATGGGGTTTTATGAAAGATAATGTTATACTCGAAAAAAGTGAAAACTTTGCACTTAGAATAATTAAGTTTTGCAGGTATTTAAAAAAAGAGAAGGACGAAATTGAAATAGCAAGGCAGTTGGTTAGAAGCGGTACGAGCATAGGTGCAAATGTTGCCGAAAGTGCATATGCGTCTAGCAAGCCAGACTTCATTAATAAACTTCACATAGCGCTTAAAGAAGCAAGTGAAACGGAGTATTGGTTAAGGCTTTTAAAAAAATCTGAAACGATAACAGAAAAGGAATTTACGTCACTTGAGGCTGATGTTAAGGAAATACTAAGAATGTTGATAGCCTCTATAAATACTAGCAAAAATAAATCAAAAAAGGCTTCGAAGAAGCCATAAAACAATTGTTCAATGTTCAGTGTTCAATGTTCAATCTAATTGAAAATGACAGAACTTTAGGTTATAAATAGGTGTCTAAAAATAATTACAAAAGCCATTATAAGAAAAAGGCGAGAGATAAAAAAGAAGTGCAGCCGGATGCGGTTGCACTTGATTTAGTTGATGGTGAAAAAAGCGAAGTGAGTTGTGCTGAAAACTATATTGAGAGTGGTGATATTAGTGAGATAGGCGGGGCTGAGCATAGTATGCAAGGCGAGCAAAACGGCGAGCGGGCGTACAAAATTGTTCGGACAGACCCGAGCGAGATTTATAAAAGGCAGAAGTTGGCTGATAAAGAAGCAGATTATGGGGCAGAGTACACAGCGGACGATGTGCTTCCGCCGAATGTCGAGTATGTGCCACCAAAGCCGTGGGTTGCGCCGCTTAGGGCTACTATTATTGGGCTTGCGTTTGTGCTTTTATATTTATGGATATTTGGGCTGTTTAGCGCGGGCGCGGCGCGCGAGGCTTTTGCTATACTTACGGACGGCTTTTTTGTTGTGGGCATTGTTATTTTGTGTTTGGGGCTTTTAAGGTTTTCGTCCAAGCACGGCTCTTTCGACACGTTGGCTTACAGCGGTAGGCACGTAGCAACCGTATTTATGGGGGTGTTCTCACCCACGTGGCGCAGTAAGCACATATCGTATGTAGATTATGTAGAGCGACGCCGTGAGAGAAAAATTGTATTTATGCACTTAATAATTGCGGGGGGCGGCTTTGTTGCGCTGTCTGTATTGTTTTTGATTATACACAATTCGTTGTAAGCGAGATATTTAGATAAAAATTTTAGATTTTTTGAAAATGGAAAAGACACAACAATATTTATATAGCAAACCACAAAAGAGATTCACGACGCTTGTTGTTAGTTTAACAATTGTAAGCGTTGTGGTTTTATCTGTTGGCGGGGTGTTGCTTTGGAATTTTATTGTAAGCCGCGGTGCGTTTACTTTTAAGGGCTGGCAGTATGGCAAATTGCAGGTGGCTTTTGTTGATGTTGGGCAGGGCGACTGCATTATTATAAGGTTTCCGGACGGACGCAGTATGATTATAGATGGTGGCGAGCGTGGCAGGGGCGGCGGCTTTAGGGGCGCGTATTCTAGTGTGGTAAGTCGGTTTGCGCGCGGTATGGGCATAGAGCGGTTTGATTATATGATGCTTACGCACCCAAGTTCAGACCACCACGGCGGGCTTATACAAGTTATGCGCGACTTTGAAGTTGGCACATTTATAGTGCCGAATGTGCCGAACGAACAGCCATTTTACGGACCAAGTGTGAGTTACGCAGACTTTTTGCTTTATATGCAAAAGCAGATAGACACGGGCGGTGCGCGTAAATATTATAGTGTTAGGGGTCTACATATTTCTTCTGCGGAAGTGTATGCGCTAGATAGTGTTGGCGCGCTGAGTGAGAGAGCATACGAGAGAGCAAGCGCAGAAGTTATGGGTGGTGCGCTAACGCATTTATCAACTTGCAATTTAGTGCAAAAAGACAAACAGCGAGAAAACTTTTACTTTACAGTTTTAAGCCCTTTATATATTACAGACTATGCGCGGGTTAGGACAAACGCGCGAATTACATACGGCGAGATAAGCCTAAACGACAGTAGCGCCGTTGCTGTTTTACAGTTTTTAGACCGCCGATTTTTGTTTACGGGTGACTTAGAGATGCGCGGCGAATATGCTTTAATAGAGCATTCTGCGGGTTACAATTTTGTTGGCGGGGGTTTTCGCCGCCCGTACAGAAGTTTGTTTAACAACATAGATGTTTTGAAACTAGCGCACCAAGGAAGTTTTACTTCTACTCACGATGTGTTTTTAGAAGTTGTAGCGCCGCGTAATAGGGCAATGTTTGCGGTGGCACAGGCGGGGATAGACAACCAGTTTGGTCACCCACATCAAGTTGTGTTTGATAGGCTTGCTCGGCACGGGGTTAGCCACACAGATATTTTCAGAACAGACTTAGACGGAAGCGTTGTGTTTACAGTATATTGCACGGGCAACACATATACGGGCGCTATGCGCGTAGAAACAGAAAACCAAAGGCGTGGCGACTTTACTGTTGTGCAATTTAGGTTTTATTACGTAGGGAGAAAGTTAAGTTAATGAACAATGAACAGTGAACAATGAACAATGGTTAAACCCATTAATACAATAACTTTTGAACAGTCTGAGTTTACAAACTTTTAGTAAACTAGCAAAAGCAATCTTGCCCGCGCTAGCGGTGAAAAAATTGTTCAATGTTCAGTATTCAATGTTCAATGTGCCAAGGAGAATTATGATTAAGTACGTATCGGCTGGGGAAAGCCACGGGGTTGGCATTACTGCTATTTTAGAAGGCATACCCGCGGGGCTTAAGGTTTGCGAGTTGTCTATCAACCATTTGCTGTTAAAGCGGCAGCAAGGGGCGGGCAGAAGTGAAAGGCAAAAGCTTCAGCGCGACAGGGTAGAGATTTTAAGCGGGGTTTCGGATAATCTCACCACGGGCAGTCCCATAACGCTTTTTGTGAAAAACGAGACTGTCGTTAAGCAAGGTATACCAAAGGTTGTAACGCAACACATTGTCGGACACGCAGATTATGGTGGTACTAAAAAGTTTAACTTGCAAAACGCTAGGCTTGTTAGAGAAAGGGCGAGCGCTAGAGAGAGCGTTGTTCGCGTTGCGGCGGGTTGGTTTGCGCTTGCGTTTTTAAAAGAGATTGGCGTAAGTGTGAAGTCTAGTGCGCTTGACACAAAGTATGCGGGGCTAAAGCAGATAGAGGCGCTTAAAAAGGCGCAAGATACTTCGGGCGGAATTGTAGAGATTGTTGCAAAGGGTTTAAAGGCGGGCATAGGTTGTTTTACTCAGTGGGATAAGAAGTTAGATGCGAATTTGGCGCGCGCGGTGGTCTCACTTCAAAGTGTGAAAGGGGTCGAGTTTGGGCTTGGGTTTGATTATGCGCTTACGACTGGCAAGTTGGCGTCTCAACTAGTTAATGCAAGTGGTGGGATAGATGGCGGTATGACAAACGGGCAAGATATTGTAATGCGCGTTGTGCTTAAGCCAATACCAACAGTAGATGGCGTAGAGCGTGCGGATACGAATGTTTTAGACGCGGCAGCAGTTATACTAGAGTGTATTGTGGCACTAGAATTGTTAAACCAGATTTTAGTAACTACCGGCGGGCATTATCTAGAGCAAGTAAAACAGCGCTACCAAGCGCTTGACGCGGTGCTTGATAAATGATTTTTTCGCGGTTGTTTTGCCTACGGCAAAGCCAAAGGCTCAAAAATCATATAATCAGCGCACCATCAATCAACACAACCAAGAACTTTTACGCCCATTTAGTAGATATTCTTTACAACAAATACGCGGGGGTGAAAGGCTAAAACAATCCGACCGCCTAAGGCGGTGTAACAATTGCTACCGCAATTGATTTGTAAAAATGGTGGGTTAATATTATTTGGTAGGTTAATATGATTTTTTTTGGGGATATACAAAGTTTAATTGCCCAGCATATCGGGGATAGACCTGTTGTTTTGGTGTCTGATAAAAAGGTGGCTAAACTTTATCTAACGGCTAAGCATAACCGCTTTATAAACGAGCGTGGCAGAGTAATTTTTGTTAATGCAGAAAAGTCTAAAAGTATTAGTGGCTTTAAAAAAGTGGTTAAGAAGTTGGTAAGTTTGGGCGCTAATAAAGACTATACGCTTGTGGCTTTTGGTGGCGGTGCGGTGTCTGACCTTGCGGGCTATGTGGCTGGGGCTTATATGCGGGGTATGCCGCTTGTGAATATACCCACAACAATTTTGGGGGCGGTAGACGCGAGCATTGGTGGCAAAACGGCACTAAATTTTAAGGGCAAGTTTAAAACCAAAAACATACTAGGCACATATTATGCGGCAGACAAAACGCTTGTAGATAAGGCTTTTTTTGATACGCTTGCGCTATCTCAAAAAACTAGCGGTATGGGCGAGATTGTTAAGCACGCTTTGTTAGATGAGCAGTTGTTTAACAACATTAGAAGTGAGAGTGTAGAAAATTTAGTTATGCAAGCAATTTCTGTTAAACAGCGTATTGTAAGAGAGGAAGCACAAGTGGCAGGAAGCCAAAGGGGGCAAGAGACATCTATACGCAAGCAGTTAAACGCGGGGCATACTGTGGGACACGCGCTAGAGGCATACTACAAGTTTAAAATACCGCACGGCGTTTGCGTTTTGTCTGGCATACTTATAGAGGCGCACCTTGCAGACAAACTAGGCATTATAGAAAAAGATTATTACGGCGAGATTGTTGCTTTAATAAAAAGTTTTAGGCTAAAACAGCGCCCAATAAAACCGCGCCAAATCGAAAAACTTTTTAAAAACATAATGCTAGACAAAAAAAATAAGGGTGGCAAAATATGCTTTATACTGCCAACACAACTAGGGCAGGTGAGAGAGGTATATTTAGAGCAGGGCGAGACTTTTAGGCTGTTAAGAGAGATAATAGTTCAATGAACAATTAACATTGAACAATGAACAATGGTTAAGCCCTTTAATACAATAACCTTTGAACAGTCTGAGTTTACACACTATTTACAATTTGCAAACGTAAATATTGCTCGCGCTAGCGTGATAAAATTGTTCAATGTTCAGTGTTCAATGTTAAATTAAAAAATGCAAATTAATCCGATAAAAAGTTTTAATAAAACAATTTATACTTCGCCGTGTAAGTCTATCTCACACAGGGCAATTATTTTAAATTCTGTAGCGGTGGGCAGTAGTGTTATAACAAATGTTAATACGGGCGCAGATGTTTTGTCTACTATCAGTTGCTTGCAGCAGTTGGGGGCGCATATAAGTCTTGAGAGCGGGCTTGGTAAGGGGCTTGACAGGGTGGCAAGTAAGGCATTTGATAAGGGGCTTGATAAAGGGCTTGATAGGTGGGCTAGTAAGGGTAGTGGGGATACAGTTTATATAAGTGGGCTGGGGGATAGCACTACAGTAGGTAGCGGTTTAGGCTACTGGGGTAATGTTGCCAAAAAACTTAAGTGCGGGCAAGTGTTAGATTGTGGCAATAGTGGTACAACCCTTAGGCTTTTAGTGGGGCTTTTGGCGGGGCTTGGGTTAGGTGCTACGTTTGTTGGAGATAATTCTTTATCGGGCAGACCTCAAGCAGAGTTGGCAAAACCGCTAAGAGATATGGGCGCAGACATCACTTTAAAGGGCGATAAGTTTTTGCCACTAGTGTTAAAGCCAAACGCAAATAGGCTTAAAGCGCTTACGCATAACATAAGTAAGCCTTCCGCTCAGATTAAAAGCGCAATACTTCTAGCGGGCTTAAATGCGGGCGCAGAAGTGTTTGAGAGCATACAAACAAGAAACCACACAGAGTTGATGCTTAGCGTTATGCAAGGGGCGAGTAGTGCTAGTGGGCAGGCAATAAGCCAAGGGGCAAGCAAAGGCTTACTTAAAGCAACCAACTTTGAAGTACCAGCAGATATATCAAGCGGAGCATTTTTTATTGTGCTTGCGGTGTTGCTAAGCGGGGCTAGTGTTACACTAAAAAACCTAAGCATTAACGAGACAAGAACGGGCATTTTAGATGTGCTAGACTCGGTTGGCGCAAACTATAAAATAAGCAATATACAAAGTGGCTGGGAAAAAACAGCAACGCTAGATGTTTGGCATACACAAAACTTAAAGCCATTTGTTATACAGCCTTGGTCTATTCCTAGGCTGGTAGATGAAGTGCCTATACTTGCCGTGCTTGCTTGCTTTATAAAAGGCGTAAGCCACATAAAAGGGGCGGGCGCGCTAAAGCACAAAGAAACTAACAGACTAAAAGCGGTAGCGGAAGGGCTTAACAAAATGGGCGCGGATATAAAGGTTGTGGGTGAGAGGCTTATTATAAACGGAAGTGGCGGGCTTAAGGGCGGGGCGGTGGTAGACAGTTTTGCAGACCACAGAATAGCAATGAGCCTTGCTATAGCAGGCGCTCTTTCGCAAAAGGGCGTACAAATTAAAGGCGCACAGTGCGTGGAAATATCTTATCCAAATTTTTATACAGACCTTTTAGGAGAATCACGATGAAAAAATATGCTTTAATCGGCGAGAATATAAGTTATTCGTTTTCGCCAAAACTACACGAATTTTTATTTCAGCACTTTAATCGGCGCGCAAGTTACGACTTACTAGACATAGAAGCAGACGTGCTAGAAAAAGAGTTTTTAAATATCGTAAAAGAGTACGACGGCTTTAACGTTACCACGCCGTATAAAAATACTGTGTTTTCTAAACTGCAACTATTATCAGACGGCGCTAAATGCACGGGAAGCGTAAATACAGTTGTTAAGTTTGATGGGCGCGTGGTTGGCTACAACACAGACCTTTTTGGTATAAACCAAACGTTTAAGAGAAACTTCTCGCTTGGCGGGGCGGCGTATTCTCTGAGCGGCAAAACGGTGCTTGTTATAGGGGCGGGCGACACAGCCAGAACACTAATACACTACTTGCTTACGCAAGGAAGCAACGTAATAGTGCTTGCTAGAAACTTACAAAAAATTAAAGAAATGCGAGATTATCTACAGCAAATAAACAGCGGTAATACGCAAAGTAGTGCCGTTAAAAATACCGAGTTTGCAGATGAAGAGAGCAATGATACTGCTTTGTCTAGTGACTATACGCAAAATGGCAATGCGCAAGGGGACAATACGCGGGGGGGCAATACGCAAAGCGACGCAGGCTCTGCACCAAAAAACCCAACTGCTAAAAAATTAGCCATAAAGGCAAAAAATTATACGCAAGCGCACAAAGGCGAGATTGTAGGTATGTATGTCTCAGAAAAAGATATTTCCAAGCCTTACAACATTGTTATAAACACAACCCCGCTTGGCAACGCAAACAATATAAACCAAAGCCCGCTAAACCTATCTATACTTAAAAGTGCGGGGGCTACAGGGCTAGAGTTTGTGCTAGACACAGCATACACACCAGAAAAAACCCAACTGCTTAAAAATGCAGACAGCCTAAACATACGCAACACAAACGGCTTTACAATGCTACTTTTCCAAGCACTAAAATCGCAAGAAGTATGGCTAGGCAGAACAGTAAAACCAAGCAGACTAGAACAAGTCTACAACGAGATAAGGGGTATACTATATAATAACTAGAGAGTTGCTCTTTGCCCATTATCTGCTTGTATATTTTAAAATTGCTGTGATATACTAAGCGCCTATAGGCAAGAACAACTCTAATAATTAGCAAGCAATAAAATTAAATTCTAAAGGGCGTCCGTAAAGGACGCCCTTTTCAGTTTTAACAAGAAAGTTTGTGGTTAAATTTCTGTTAAATTTGTTAAAAGCGCTTGCATTTTTATTCATTTTATGTTAATATATATTTAATAAATTTAACAAAAATTGTATATGTTAATAATTTGTTAAAACGATTGAATGTGAACCATTAAAGGTTTATAGGGGTAAAAATTATGTAACAAAAAATTAGGGGGAAGAAAATATGGGGAAGATAAATGGTTTAGTACTGCCATCTAGCGGTACGGAAATTACAAAAGATGAAGCGCAATATGTAGACGGGGGTGCGATTGTAACCGCTACGATTGTAGCGGCCTGTGTTGCTGCAGTTAAAAAGGTTGGTGGCGTAGGTGCTGCTACTGCGCTTTTACATAAAAAGGGTGCGGCTGCTGTTGGTAGCGCGGCGACTGGTATAGGTACGGCTATAAACAGCGTTGGTCAGGCTGCTATGCAGTTAGGTGAGAGGGCTAAAAACACTGTTATGGCAAATATAGGAAATATAAGAAACGTTGCGCAAAGGGCGTTTGAGTTTGGCACTCGTGATGATGTTGGTGAGGCTTTTGCTTTGGGTAGAAATCAAATAGCATCTTTATGGGAGTAATATGGTGTTGTAATTATCATAAATTAATGTTCAAAAATATTTTTAAAATATATAGGCATAAGCCAAAGGGGAAAAAATTAACGGCTTAGCCAAAGGGAAAAGAATTATGGAAAAAAGAAAATCTATTTTCGAATTACAAATGGAAAAAATTCTAAAAGAGAGAGAAGCAAAAACTAGCGTGGCAAAAAAGGGGGGGAGTCTTATAATGCCAACAAATGGGAGAGACATCGGGGCTTTAGAAGCACAAAGCATAGACGGCGGAACTTCTACAGACAGAATTTTAAAAACAGCAGAAAAAATGAGAGCGCTAGCGGCAAGCATAACAATAAAGCACTTACCGCAGCAACAGTAAAAAAACACAAAAGAGAAAAACAAAAGAAAAAGCAAAGAGATTTAAAAAGTACATAAGAAAATTAAACAAAACTTTCAAGAAAAAAAATTTTAGGAGCGAAAAATTTATGTTTTAAACAGAATTATTTTAATAGAAAAGGGGGATAAAATATGGGGAAGAACAAAGGCTTAGTCTTACCAAGCGGTGGTGAGGAAATGAGTAAAGAAGAGGCGTCTAACATAGACGGGGGTTTATTTTGGAAAGCACCATTAGTTGTTATGGGTTTTAAGGCATTAGGCGGGGTTGCCGGAATAGCGAAAAAAACTGAAGGGGTGCGCACGGGGATAGGCTCTTTAATTTCAGGCGGCGAGACACTAAGAAACGGCGGTACGATAGGCGAAGCGTTTGCTTCAGCAGGAGCGTCGGCAGTTACCAGCATAGGTCTAGGCTCGGCAGGCGGCGCGGCAGTTGCAGCGGTTGCGTCTGCATCTCAGGGTGATAGTCTTGCAGGTATAGCAGTGAACACAGCAAGGGGCGCATTGTTCCAAAGTTATACAGATGTATAAAAACATAAAAGTACAACACATATTTTCATAAATTACGGGGTAAAAAAATGAAAAAATCAATTACAATAATTAATTAAAAATGGTTTGATAAAAAAGCATCAAACCATTTTTTTTATTTAGTTTTTTGTGTAGTGTTTGGTCTATAGCATAGGAAGTTATATAGGAAGTTTTTTTAATACTTTGCGTTGCCGGGGGTGCGGGGGAATGGTAGTACATCGCGGATATTTTGTACACCAGTTAGGTACATTATTAGGCGCTCGAAGCCTATGCCAAAGCCGCTTGTTGGGACGCTACCATATTCGCGTAGGTCTAGATACCACTTTGATGAGATTGTGCATACGCCCGCTTGTTCCATACGTTGTTTTAATGTTTCGTAGCAGTCTTCCCTTTGAGAGCCACCGATAAGCTCGCCCGCTAGATTTACTAGTAAATCGAAGTTTCTTACTACGCTGTTAGGTGAGCCACTAGGGTTTGCGCTGACTTTCATATAGAATGGTTTTATGCTTGCAGGCCAGTCGGTTACGAATACCGGCTTTTCGAAGTGAGCGGTTAAGAATTTTTCGTGTTCTGTAGCAAGGTCGTCGCCCCATTCTATCTTGTTCTCAAACTTAGCCTTTTTGTTTTTTGCTGTGTCTTGTAAAAGTGCTACCGCTTCTGTGTATGGTAGCCTTACAAAGTTTTGCTTTAATATTTTGTTAAGTCTGTCGAGTAGCCCTTTTTCTACAAACTCGTCTAAAAATTCTAGTTCGTCCTTTGCGTTTTCTAAAACGTAGGCAATCGTATACTTTAGCATATCTTCCGCAATGTCCATAATTTGTGGCAACTCGCAAAAAGCAACTTCTGGCTCTAACATCCAAAACTCTGCTGCGTGGCGCGGCGTGTTAGAGTTTTCTGCCCTAAAGGTAGGACCAAACGTATAAACCTTAGAAAAGGCATAAGCGTAAGCCTCTACTTGCAACTGACCACTAACAGTTAGATAGGCGTGTTCTTTAAAAAAATCTTTCTCAAATGAGGGATGAGGGATGAGGGACGAGGGATGAGATTTTTTAGTGGTAGAGTTAGGAGCCTCTGCCCCCTGTTCGCTGTTTGCTGTTCGCTGTTCGCTTGCCACAGGCAAGGTTGTTACTGTAAACAATTCGCCCGCGCCCTCGCAGTCTGATGTTGTGATTATTGGCGTGTTAACATATACATAATTACGCTCATTAAAATATTTGTGAAGCGCAAAAGATGCTACGCTTCTTACTTTAAACACGGCGCTGAATAGGTTTGTGCGCGGTCGAAGGTGTGCGATTTCTCGCAAAAACTCTACGCTGTGGCGCTTTTTTTGTAGTGGATAATGCTCGGGGGACGCCCCTATAAGTTGTACGCTATGTGCTATAATCTCAAACGGCTGTTTGTTTTTTGGCGTTAGTATTAGTTTGCCACTAACTCTAATTGCCGAGCCACCGCCAAGTTTAGCAATGTCTGCAAAGGAAAGATTACTTTGGCTAGTTTTGTCTGCCCCCGTGTCTGCACCCTTATTTGTTTTTTTACTTGCTTGTTTGTCCGCACCCGTGCTTGTGCTTTTATCAATTTTGCCTTCTTCTATAACAATTTGTACGGGCTTGAAACTTGTCCCATCACTAAGGCTTATAAAGCAAATAGAGCCACTATGGCGCGAGAGTTTAATAAAGCCACTAAGGCTTACTTCTTTGTCTTTTAGTTTTTTGTAACTATCTGTTAAATCTTTTACTGTAATCATAACTTCTCCGCTTAAAAAAGCATATGCGTTGTGCATTCTTTTTTCTATGACCAAGGAAATGTCGCTATTGAGAACCGTGTACAACAGCCTCGTCCAAAAAAGCCGAGCCTCAAGCGAGGGAATCGGCGAAGCCGACTTTTTTATTATAGCCTTTTTAGCGAAAAAAGTAAAGGGGTTTTGAAAAATTACTTGCAAAACATTTCAAAAAATGTTACAATACAATATATGCTTAGAAGAATTTTAAGAGTAAAAAAGTTACCGCTTATATTTGTTTTAGTAATTGCGTTTGTGGTTATTAATTTAATAGTTGCGTGGCCGATGTCTAGCGACCCATTCGAAAGGGCGCTTGCCGAGTTTAAGGGGCGTCCGGGTTCTATAGAAATTTTGGGTATAATGGAAGAAGGGGATAGAAACTTGCCACCAGATGATATTACACCGCCCTTGCCGGGCAGGTTTGTTTTAAACGATGCTATGCGCGGCGTAATATTTAGATATGATGGGGTGGAAGTGTGGCTTATACATTTTTTGACCCACGACGACTATTTAAGCACGCTTAACACAAACTATACAAGCGTAGGGCGCGAAGATGAGAGCGGTAATATTATATACGAGACAATAGGTTGGGAAATAGAGTTTGCATCTGGGCTTAGACAAACATTTTCTGAGATGCCAACACTAAGGGGAAGCGGTGGCACACTAATGCTAATAACAGAAAGCCAAAGGGCAATAAATGTTTTTAACGGGATAAGAATATAGGAATGTTAAATGTTAAGTTTTGAATTGCTCGCGGTGAAACAATTTAACATTTAACATTAACCATTTAAAATTTAAACTAGGGGGATTATATGCCGGCAATTATAACACATTTTTTATCTGCAGAGAAAGTTTTAGAAAAAGCAAAAGAGGAAAGAGCCGTTATAGAGTTTGATGGTTTTTGCTTAGATAGTTTTATGTTAGGCGCGCAAGGCGCAGACTTTTTTTATTTTTACAAGCCGCTTAGCAAAAACAAAGAGATGTATAAAAGGGGCAGTAGATTTCACCTAGCGCGCGTGTTCGAGTTTTTTCAGTTAACGGCTGAATATCTTACAAGGCTTGACGAGAGCAGTTTTGCCTTTAAAATTTGTAAGTCGTATATGCTGGGTTATGTTACGCACTACTCTCTAGACAAAACGGCGCACCCTTTTGTTTATTCTGTAGAGAGCCGTGTTAGGTCAGATTTAGAAAAGCGTAACGCCCCTAAAAGAATACAAAACAGCGCAATTCACGAACTTATAGAAGCAGACATAGATGTTTTTATGATGCGCGAAGTTAAGGGGCAGGCGGTTAATAGGTTTAAGTTTTTTAAAAAGTTGATGCGCCACAGCGGGCGCAACAAGCCAAAACTAAGGGCTATTGCGGATATGTATGTGGCTATGCTAGAGCAAATATTTAACGACAGCGTAAAACAGCGCGACATTATAAAAGCGTTTAAAGACATACGCAAGTGGAATAGGCGCATATACGACAGGTTCTATTTAAAAAGAAAAGTTATATCAAGGCTAGAGCGACTATTTAAAAGTAGACACAAGTTTTCTTATTTAATAAGGCGCAAAAGCCCGAATTACTCGTTTTTCAATTTGTATAATAGTGGCTGGAACAGCGAGTACGCAAATTTAGTTCAGCAAAACGGCACAACCCTTTTAATAGGGGATAGCCAACAAGAAAACTTGAGTGCAATAGAAAACTCGCCCGAAAAAGTGGGCGAGCAAAAGGTTATAAATTCTAAAGATAGTTTTAAGCAGTTGTTCGATAAGGCAACAGCGCTAAGTGTAAAACTTGCGCAAAAATATTCTCTAGCAGTATTTGGTGCTACCCCGCTAGACAGGGCAGATTTTGGCAAGTCGTTTTTGAGCGGTTTAAAATGCTAAGTTTTAAATGTTAAATGTTAAATTGTTTCACCGCTAGCGCGGGCAATATTTATGTTTGCAAATTGCTTAAATCACAAATTTGTGACTGTTCAAACGCCTTGTATATAATGAATATAGGCATTTAAAATTTAAAATTTAACATTTTTTAGCGTTTGCTTTTTCTACAACCAACTTTCTGCCTTGAAGCATTTTTTCGTTAAGCATTGCTACTACGTTGTCGCTCTCAATCTGTGGCACTTCTGCGAAAGAAAAGTTTTCTAGTACTTTGATGTTGATAATATCGTTTTCTTCTACTGGCGTGTTGTTTGAGATTAAATCTTTTATGAAGCGCTCGCCAATCTTATCTTTTTGACCCATATTTATAAAAAGCCTAGCGTGAGTACCCCCGAAGTTTTTTGATATTATTTTTGTATCTGTGTCGGAATTATTTTTTGAAGTGCTACCCGTATTATTTTTAGCGGTTAAAATTTCTCTAACGTCTATTGGCGTTTTTTTCTTTGCGCCCGCCTTTGTGTCAGCCCTTGTACTTGTACCCGACTGGCTAGATTTGTCCCCACGCTCATCTGCGACCCTACCTAAACCACCAAAACTGCTACTAAGTCCACCACCGATACTTTTTTCTATAAACATCTTAAGTAGCGCCGCGCTTAGTTGAAGCGTTGTTGTGTGAGACTCTTGCGTGTTTAAAAAATCTTCTATGATGTCTTGGTGGTGTGAGATTTGTTGTGGGTTAAGCGTGCTTGCAACCCCCAAAATATCGTGCGCTTTTTTGTGAAGCGTATCTTTGTAAGATGGCAAGTAAGCCCTTGTAAGCGTAGATTTTGTTGCGCGCGAGAAGTCTCTAATTTTGTAAAGCTCTTTAGGCGACAAAAAAGAGTAAGCAACGCCTTCGCGGCTTGCTCTGCCCGTTCTGCCTATTCTGTGAACGTAGTATTCTATGTCTGTTGGCGTGTCGAAGTTGAATACGGCATCTACTTCAGACACATCTATGCCGCGCGCCGCAACATCAGTTGCAATTAAAATATCTACTTGACCCTTTCTAAACTTTTGCATAACCTTGTCGCGCTGGTTTTGCTTTAAGTCGCCGTGAATTGCCTCTACTAAAAAACCGCGAGAAGATAAATTAATTGCAAGCTCGTCAACCCTGCGCTTTGTATTAGCAAACACAAGCGTTAGTTTAAAGTCGTTTGCATCTAAAAGGCGGGTTAGAACATCTAGTTTGTTGCGCTCTGACACTTCCACATAAAATTGTTTGATAAGTGGTGTTTCTAAAACGGGGCGCTGAATGTTTATTTTTTTAACGTCTGTTTGGTAGTTTTGCGAGATTTGTAAAATCTCTTTTGGCATAGTGGCAGAAAAAAGCGCCACTTGTTTTTTCGTGTGTTCGCTAGTTTTAGAAGTTTGGTTTTCGGCGCTCTTGCTTTTGGTAGGGCTATCGGCTTTAGTACTGCCCGCTGTGCGAAGCCCGCTGTGCGCTAGTATAGTGTCGATGTCCTCGCGGAAGCCCATATTAAGCATCTCATCTGCTTCATCTAGTACAATGGTTTGTAAGGCATCTAGTTTTAGGGTTTTACGGCGCAAGTGGTCTAGTATTCTGCCGGGTGTGCCTACAACTATTTGTGGGCGCTTTTTAAATGCGTGAATCTGGCGCTCTATTTCTTGACCGCCATAGATAGGAAGTATGCGCACGCCCTTTTTATAGCGCGACAATTCTTTTAAGTGCTGAGCAACTTGGATAACAAGTTCTCTTGTTGGGCATAATATTAACGACTTAACAAAAGCGTCGCTTTCTTTAACGTTTTGTAGTATAGGCACGCCATAAGCACACGTTTTTCCAGTACCCGTTGGCGCAAGTGCAAGCACATCGTGTCCTTCAAGTAGAAGGGGGATAGCCTGTGCTTGTACTACTGTTGGCTCTTCAAAGCCTAAGTCTGTAAGACTTTTTAAAATTTCTTTGGACAGATTGAAGTTTTCAAACCGCATATAAACTCCTTTTTTTAAGTGTAAAATGTAAAGTGTAAAGTGTTAAATGGTTAAACCCATTAAAACATTTGCTTTTTAACAGTTGTAAAAAGGTTGCCTTAACTAGATAACACCAAACACTTTGTTGGACTTTAAAATTTTATTTTGAATAATATTTTAGACATTGCAAACAATACCAAAAATGGAGGTATTAATTATGAATTGTTTCTCTTGTAAAAACAGAACGGCTATAACACACGCTAGAACTTGCAGAAATTGCTCTAGCACTTATTGTCCGTCTTGCACTTATAAAAATGCATCACTTTGTCAGGTATGCTATTCGCATACATCTTTGGTTAATTAGTTTACACAAGTGTAAAATGTAAAGTGTAAAATGTAAAGTGATTTCACCGCTTACGCGGGTAAAGTTTTGTCTACAAATTGTATACAATAGCATAATGCAGACTGTTCGAAAGCTTTGCAATTAATGAGCTTAACAACTCTACACTTTACACTTTACACTTTACACTCATCATTATACATTAAATCTGAACAGTATTACATCGGCTTCTTTAACCACATACTCTTTACCCTCAGAGCGCACCTTGCCTTTTTCTTTTGCTGCAAGGTAAGAGCCGGCTAGTAGCAAATCGTCGTAAGACACGGTTTCTGCCCTTATAAAGCCCCTTTCAAAGTCTGTGTGTATTTTGCCAGCAGCCTGAGGGGCTTTTGTTCCTTTTTTAATTTTCCAAGCCCTAGCCTCGTTCTCGCCCGCCGTAAAAAAGGCAACAAGCCCTAACAAATTAAAACCCGCCCTAATAAGTTTATCCAATCCGCTTTCTTTAAGACCTAATTCATCTAAAAACATTTGTTTGTCAGACTCGTCTAGCGCAGAGATTTCCTCTTCTATTTTTGCAGATATAACTACAATCTCGGCACAGTCTCTCGTTGCGTACTCGGCAACCGCCTTAACATACTTGTTGTCGTGATAGTTTGTAATATCATTCTCGCCCACATTACAAACATACAAAACGGGCTTTGTTGTAAGTAAGAATAATTCTTTTACAAAGGTTTGCTCGTCGTCTTTAAGCTGAGTATATCTTGCCGCTTTGCCTTTTTCTAAAACATCTAAAACCTTTTGAAGTATTTCTATCTCTACCAAATATTTTTTGTCTCCGCTTTTTGCGGCAGATTTTGTTTTTTCTAAGCGCTTTTGCACAGTCTCCATATCGGCAAGTATAAGTTCTATGTTAATGGTTTCTATGTCGGAAATTGGGTCTACTTTGTTGTTTACGTGAATAATGTCTGCGCTATCAAAACAGCGCACAGTATGTATTATGGCATCTACTTGGCGTATGTGAGATAAAAACTTATTGCCAAGCCCCTCGCCCTTAGACGCGCCCGCAACAAGCCCCGCAATATCTACAAACTCTATTGTCGCGGGAACAATAGTTTTAGATTTAAATTTTTGCGCTAAAACCTCAAGGCGCGCATCTGGCACAGCAACAACGCCAACGTTTGGCTCTATTGTGCAAAATGGATAGTTTGCGCTTTCTGCGCCGCTTTGTGTTATAGCGTTAAATAATGTACTTTTGCCAACGTTGGGCAATCCGACAACTCCTAGTTTCATTCACTTGCCTCAAAAGCAAAATAATTGTGCCGAGCGCTCTGAATATATATAATTTTCTCTCGGTTGTTTTCTACGAAAACAAAGGTTCGAAAATTATATATATTAGGCGCTTACCAAAACTCTCTCTAAAAAATTTTTTTAAGGCGCACAGTTTACTTCACTATGGTTTTGTATAGTTATACGATATATTATAGACTATTTTTTGGCAAATGTAAAACATTTATAGCATTAAAGTTGGACAAGTTTTATAAACTAACTCAGGTGTATTAAATTTTTGGTAGTGGGGTAATTAGTTGTATGAGTATAATAGAGGCGTTAATTTTAGGGATTGTGCAAGGGCTTACAGAGTTTTTGCCGGTGAGTTCTAGCGGGCATTTGGTCCTGTTGTCCGAGTTTTTTGGTATAGAAGAGGGGGTTTTATTGTTTTCTATTGCTGTGCATCTAGGCACGTTGCTTGCTGTTTGCATTGTGTTTAGAGATAGTATTATCTGGCTTATAAAAAACCCGCTAAGTGCGCGGGCAGTTTTGTTGTATGTGGCAACAATCCCAACGCTAGTTATAGCGCTTGTTGTTAGGGTTTTTGTGCCGGGGCTTTTGGGGGCGGGGGGCGTGCCGTACTTCTTTTTGGTAACGGCGGTGTTGCTTGTTGTTACAGAGCGCGTGGTTAAAAAGGTTAGTAGCGGGTTAGAAAAGGGCGTAGAGTATAATGCAAGTGTTAGTGGCGCAAGCGTTAGTGGTGGCGCAACCGATACAAGCCAAAAAGATTTAAGGGATACAGGCAACACAAATGATACAAAACAGATAAGCGTAAAGTCGGCAATAGTGGTAGGCATTGCGCAGGGCATAGCCGTTTTGCCGGGCATATCTAGAAGCGGGGCTACTATAAGCGCGGGGCTTATAATGGGCGAGAGCCGCGAAGAGATGGCGCGCTTTTCTTTCCTCTTAAGCATACCAATAATACTAGTGTCGTTTGTGTACGAAATTTTAGGCGCGGGGGGCGTATTGGTTGCAGAGTTTTTACTGCCCGCACTAGTGGGGATAACAGCTGCATTTGTAAGCGGAATGTTTGCAATAAAGGTAATGCTAAGGCTTGTTAAAAAAGCAAACTTCTCTATATTCGCAGTCTACTTAATATTTGTAGCAGTTCTGCTACTCTTATGGCAGAATAGGTAAATACAACAAAATAAAAAAAAATACAACAAATTGTTGTAAAACGCTTGACAGGGGATAGAAAATAGTGTAAAGTGTAAAGTGTAGAGTGTAAAGTGATTTCACCCCGCTAACGCGGGAAAGACTTATTTTGCAAATGCAAACAAAAGCAAGTTATATAAAAATATCAACTGCAGACTGTTCAAATGAAATTGCATATAACGTTTGTAACCACTTTACACTTTACACTTTACAATCTACACTTGTGTGCAACACTTTACACTTGTGTAAACACTTTACATTGATAGGAGAAAATTATGAACGAAATGATAATTGGTATGAATATCGAAAAAGCGCGAAAAGAAATGGGTTTTTCGCAAGTGCAGTTTGCACAAATTTTAGGTGTATCTCAGCAAGCCGTAGCCCTGTGGGAAAAGGGCGAGCGCACGCCCGATGTTATAACGCTAGGCAAAATCGCGCAAGTTTTAAATAAAGATTTAAACTACTTTTTATACAGTAGCCCACAGCCACAAAAAATAACAATACAAGTAGATGGCGAAGAGTACGAAGTAGATGAAGACACAGCAGGCAAGTTTCAAACATTTAAAGATAGTTTAAAAGGCTTTGCAAAAAAGGGCGCAGACGCCGCGGGTGAAGCGGTAAATTTTGGCACTCACGCGGCAAAAGGTTTTGGCGTAGGTGTAAGCAATATGGCAAAATCTGCCTATGCGGCAAGCCCAGAGTTTGTTAAAGATGCAACAGACTTCACAAAAGACCTTGCAAAAAATGCATCAAACGTAGCAAAGCAAGCGCTATACAAAGCAACAGAAGTGCTAAGAAATGTGGGCGAGCGCGCAGATGACGACTTCGATTTAGACGACGACATAGGCGAGTTTGCAGACATACTAAGCAAAAACGCGTGGCGAGATAGCACTAGTGGCGGAAGCACGGCGGATAGCAATTGTTGCGATAATACTGCGGGCGAGTGTTGCCACATAGAGCCTACAATTATACTAAGTAGCGGCGGCGAGAACATCAAAATTAAAAAGGGCTTTCGCTCGCTTTCTATGGAAACGTGGAAAGATATAGACTTCTCAGATATGTCAGACCCACTAGGCGCAATTAATATGGCAACAGTTAGAGACTGCGATTTTTCTAGCCGAAGCCTTACAGATTTAAGCATTAAGATGTCTACACTAAGGGGCTGTATATTTGTGGGCGCATCGCTTACAAATGCTAAGTTTAGTATGTCTAACATCAAAGGAAGCGATTTTAGCGGGGCTTCTCTAACGGGCGCGAAGGCGGATATGTCTACCTTTACAAACAACAACTTAAGTGGGGCGTCCCTTCTAAGCGCAAATATTGGGCTATCTACTTTTTCGGATAATAACTTGAGCGGGGCAGACTTTACGGGCGCAACCTTTTCGCTAAACTCTTTAAAAGACACAGACTTTTCTAACGCGACCCTAAACAGAACTTCGTTTGATAAAAACACATTCTCAGATGTAACCTTTGGGGGCGAGATTAAAAACTGTAATTTTACTAACAACGTATACAAAGATGTATTATTTAATAACGCAACTTTTACAAACTGCTTTTTTAAAGGCAAGAAAAAACACTTTAAGTCTATCAAGTTTGTAAACTGTAAAGCAGACAAAGCATCTTACGAATTTTTAAAAAACCTAGGCATAACACTAAACGGCATCACACAAATTTAAATTTAATTTATAAAAAAAGTTGCGAAAAATGTTTTCAAAAAGTTATTGCATACCAACACGAATTATGCTATACTTAAAGTGAAACAATTGAGCATTTACAATTTAACATTTAACATTAAAAAGGAGGGTTTATGAAACTAACCTACCCAAAAGGCTTGTATACAGATGTTAGGATAGAGCAGTTTTTTGGCACTAGCATCAGGTATACAAAAAAAGAATTAACAGAATGTAAAGAGCGCGAATACGCGGCGGCGTTCATTCGCGTGTTTGATGGCAACAAGTGGTATTACTCTAGCACATCAGACCTAAAAAGCATTCAAAAAGAAATTGATGGTCTAGCAAAACTTGCTACGCCAGACAAAAACATTTTAGAAAACGAGACAGTAAAGCGTAAGTCTAGCGCGAAAGACAAAGTAATTATGTTCGACAAAAACAAGTTGTCTGCTGTGCCTTTATCTAAAAAAGTAGCACTTTTAGATGAACTTCACCCATTCGTGCAAGACGAAGTTATAAAACTTTACGCGCTTGTATATTCGGATACATACAGAGTAAGAGAGTTTTACAATAGCCTAGGCGCAAACATAAAGCACGACTATCAACTTTGTGGCTTTTTAGTAAGCGTGCAAATGGCAGAGGGCGAGCGTAACTACTCGGGCGCTTACCGCAAAGTAGGCACAGAGTTTGCGCAACTTACAAACTATAAAGAAGAGTTAGAAAAAGACATTGTAGAGTTTAAAGAGTTTTTACTAACTTCAGAGGCAGTACAACCGGGCAAGTATACAGTAGTATTTGCGCCAGACCCAACGGGCATATTTGTTCACGAGATTTTTGGGCATAAGTCGGAAGCAGACAGTATGGTAGGCGACGAAGCGACTAAGGCCGAGTGGGTGTTAGGCAAAAAAATGGGCATAGAAGAGTTAAGCATAGTAGACAGCGGGCTTGATATAGGCTCGGGCTATGTGCCGTATGATGATGAAGGCAACAAGGCTCAGAGAAACTACATAATTAAAAATGGTGTTCTAACGGGCAGGCTTCACGATGCGGCAACAGCGGCAGACTTTGGCGAGGCGGTTACGGGTAATGCGAGGGCAATGAACTACGAGTTCGAGCCTATGGTTAGAATGACAAACACGTATATAGAGGGCGGCACGACGTCGTTTGAAGATATGCTAAGCGGTATAGAAAACGGCATTTACGTAAAAACAGTTAATCACGGCTCTGGGCTATCTACATTTACAATAGCGCCCAACTTGTCGTATATGATAGAAAAGGGCAAGATAACAAAGCCGGTCAGAATATCAGTTATAACAGGAAGTGTTTTTGATACACTAGCAGATATAGATGCACTAGGTACAGACTTCAAAATTATAGATGGCGCATTTGGTGGCTGTGGCAAAATGGGTCAAGCACCACTAAATGTAGCGTACGGCGGACCGAGTATAAGGGTTCGCAATATGCAAGTACAGTAAACAAATGGCAATGTACAAATGATAATGTACAAATGTTATAACCATAAGATGCCAAGCATTTGAACAGTTTGCATTATGTAATTTTAAATTGTTTGCTTATAATTTGCCCGCGAAGCAGGTGAAACATTTGTAATTTGTACATTGTAATTTGTAATTTATTTAAAAGCAAGCCCTTGTGGTTTTTGGAGATATAAATGAACAAAGAAATAGTAAGTGTTAAAAAAAGCACGACCAAATTAAAAATAACAAATGGTGTTATAGATGGTGTTTTTAAAGCATCAGATACCAAAACAGGTTTAAGGCTTTACGATAAGGGTGTTATAGGTATAGCGGGCGCTATTGGTGCGTTTGATGAAAAAAAGTTAGAAAAAAGAGCAAAAGAAATGCTTAAGTTTAACATATCTTACCCGGTTAAGCCAACAGAAAAAGTAAAGCGCAAGGTAGATTTATCTAAGCAGTTTAAACTAACGGACAAGCAACTTGCAGATGGCACAGAGCAGATTTTAGCAGAGTTGGGGGCGGCTTATCCAGAGTTTAATTTCTCGCACGAAGTTTGGCTTCAAGAGTGGGAAGAGACACTTAAAAATGATGTAGGTACAGACCTATCTTACAAAGATAAGGTTGTTATGACGGCGCTATCTATCAAGCACAAAAAAAGTTTAAATATGTTTGATGGCTTTATTCAAAGTTATACAAGGGGCTTTGATAAAGAAGCGGTTTTAACGCTTGCAGAAAAGTTGGCGGCGTTTAATAATCTAGTAGAGATAACAGACGGCGAAGTATATCCAGTTATATTTACGGGCGGGGCGCTTACTACATATTTTATACAGCACTTAAACGGCAGAATGTTTGGTACGGGCGCGTCTGTGTTTGCGGGCAAACTTAACGAAAAACTTTTTGCAGAAAACTTCTCTTTACTAGTTGACAGAAATCCAAACGAGTTTACAAACTTTTTCGATGGCGACGGCACAACTCTAGAGAACGACAAATTCTATCTTATAGAAAATGGTGTGCTAAAAAGCCCATACTCTGGCAAAAAGGTTGCGGCAGAGTTTGGCTTTGCAAACACAGCCTCTGCAAGTTTAGAGTACGATGGTGTGCCGGGCTTAAGCCCAAGCGGCATTTCAATTAAAGGAAGCGGCAAGTCGGTTGCAGAACTTGTAGGAAGCGGCAAGGCAATACTAACAGAAATTGTAAGCGGGGGCGACTTCACACCGCAAGGCGAATACTCAACGCCTGTTCAAGTTGCATACTTGTGGGAAAACGGCAAGGTGCTAGGGCGCTTGCCACAAATAGCAGTATCTTCAAACGTATACGACCTTTTCGGCAAAGACTTTGTCGGACAAGCCTCAGACGGACCATACAAAAACAGCATAAGCAAATACGTAGTACACAATATGAAAGCCACCAAAATAGGTCCACATATCTAAGCCTATTTACAATATACGGCTAATCTTAACTACAACTTTAGATTAGCCGTATATTTTGGTCACGGGGACGGAGTAACTGACCATTTTGTGAGACAATTAAAACAATATAAAAAAAGCAGGTTGAGTAATAGCCTGCTTTTTTTTGCAAAAAAATGGGTGTAGTTTGTTAGTTTTGTGCTTATGCGCTGGTGTTTTTGGTTTGGTTTTGGTAAAATAGAAGTATGAGATATTATCCAATTCAAATTCCGTTTGTTTTGAGTAAAGAGTTTAACGAAGCGGTTGTTTACACGGAAGAAGTCGTAGAAGATTTAAGCGACTTTGTTATATGCGTATGGCAGATGAAATCGCGAGATACTCAGCCAAAAACAATTACAAACCACGTTATTGTAACTGATGGCTGTATAGATTTGGTTGTAGATTTTAGCAACTCAGACATAGGCTTTGCGGGTATGAGCAAAACTAAGTTTGACGACAAAATTAAAACACCAGCGCATTGGTTGGGCGCTAGAATGAAGCCGGCGGCGTTTCAAGCACTAACGGGTCTGAATGCAAGTTTTGCTATGGATAAGTTTTTGCCACTAACAAAGGTGTTAAAGACTTTTAAAAAGAAAGATTTTTTTGCTAGGGCGCAAACACCGCTGGCACGGCAATCAATGGCGCAAACATCAATAGCAAGGTCACCACTAGCGCAAACACCGCTAGCACAAACATCAATGGCGCAAACACCTGCAAAACAGCAATTTATAGAGTTACTTAGAGAAATTGTCAGTGGCAAAAGCCCCAACATTTACACAAGCCTATTTGATAGGTTGATAGACAATTTGCCAGATACAGCAGAAGAGTTATACGGGATTATGGGATACAGCCCAAAGCAGACACAGCGCCTTTTTGAAAAATACTTTGGCTTCACGCCACAAAAGGCTTTGAACATTTTACGATTTCAAAAAGTACTTGGCGCGATGATAGTTGACAAGAGTAATTCAAGCGAAGCAATGCAACAGACAAACTATTACGACCAAGCGCATTTTATAAAAGACTTTAAAAAGCACCTAGGGATAACGCCAAGCGAGTTGGTAAAGTTGTATGCTAGGCAGACTTAGGGTAGCACCACATCAAAAATGGCGAATTTTTACAAGACAAAAAAATGCAAATGGGCTACAATTATGTATAGCCCGCAAAAGTTGGGCAACAAAAGGAGAATAACAAATGAAACAAATTGTTTGTACTTACGTAGAAGGATTTGACGAAGCATTAAAGTTTTATAAAGAAGCGTTTGAGGCACACCTAGACGACAAGTGGAAAAACGCAGACGGAACATACGGGTTTTACGAACTTGTTTTAAACAACGGCTCTACATTTTCGCTAGGCGAGAGAAAGGGCAAGTGGGCAATAGAGGGCGAGACTAATGCCGGAAACACTATGCAGATTTGCCTAATTTACAAAAAGAAAGACATAGCAAAACTTGAAAAAACCTACAACGTTTTAAGCAAAGGCGCGCAAATACTTTACCCACTAGGCAAAGCAGAACACACAGACCACACCTGCGACTTAATAGACAAGTTTGGCATACGCTGGTGCTTAATGGTTTAACAAGAAAGTACGAAAAGCAAGCCAAAGCCTACTAATTATGTAATTTAAAAATCAAGTGGGGTTTGGGGATAAGTATGTTTTCTTAATTTAGTTAAAAACTTTGGGGTATTTTGATGTGTATAAGTTTGGGTGGGTTTTAAAAATTTAATTTTTTTGAAAAAGTCTAAAAAAAGTGCTTTCAAACGCTTTACAAAACAACAACAACAACAATGTAAAATAGTAGTTATCCACATTAAACAAAAATGTGAATAACTACTTTTTGTTTTGTGCGGGGAATAAATTTTTATGTGCATAAGTTTTGGTGAGACAACGGCTATTAAAACCTAAGGTTTTGGGGAATGTTGAATTTATCAAACTTAGTGGCAACAGGAGAACAAAATGAGAAACAAACTTAAAATTTTATTAGTAGCGCTTTTAGCATTGTCGTTAACATTTATATTGTTTGCGTGTGACGATAATGGAAATGGCAACGGCGGTAATGGTGGTGGTATTGATGTTGACGTAGAAGTAGACTTTGACTTAGGCGAGCCAACCGGCACGCTTACAAGGGCGCAAATTGAGGCGTTGATGCAAGATTGGGAAGATTTCACAAGCGACATTACGCCAGATTTTGCAGGTATAGCAGCACTAGGTGTTGTAAGCAAAACCATTGAGACAGAAGGAGATTTTGGCACTATTACGCAAAGCTTTGTAAGCAATGGTGTAAGCGCGTTTTTTTCTAGCGAAACAATTTTTACATACGGGGACGTGACTTTTACNCAGGGGCGCAGAGTTTACTTTTATAACAACACAGTTTATTTAAAAAACATATGGGACGGCGGCTACTCTAGAGAAATTGTTACAGATGCAGACGATATAGAAGAAGAGTTTTGGCAAGCAATGTCTACATTTTTGGCGGACGAAGATAGTGGG
>WQRI01000013.1 GCA_009786825.1 Bacillota bacterium | reverse complement strand
TAGGTTCTTTTGCAGGCTTTTCTTTTTCTACCGGCGCCGAAGCGGCAGCCACTTCGCTTGTTGCCGTTGCCTGTTTTTCTGCACTCCTTTCAATAGGTGTAACTGTAGACTTCGATACTCTAAAGAAGTTACGTGTCTCGCCATCTTTGCTTGATGTGTTCATAGTCATCTGACCATCAACTTTTACAAAACTGCCTTGCTTTAGCGTGTCTACCGCTTCTTTAGCAGAGTTGTTCCAAAGTTCCACATCGATAAATTCTTTTTTATCGTTACCCGCTTGGTCTTTTTCATTTACGCCAACTCTAAGCGTTGTTACTTGCCACTCTCGCCCATCACTAGACGATACATTTTTAAGTTCTGGGTCTTTTGTTAAGTTGCCCGCAAAGCTAACGCTAGGCTTAGCATCTTTGTTGCTAATTAAATTTTCTTTTGCTTGCTCTATACCAGCAATTCCAAAAAGTGTGTTGTTTTCCATAATAGGTTTCTCCTTTGAGGCATTGTTTGCATTATTTTGTTCCGCCTCAGAATTGTTTTTTACTTCAAAATCTTCTATGTAGCCATCTATCATACTAAAGAAAGCAATGCTACCACGTTCAGCCGCTCTAATGTCGTCTTTGTAATAGTTGTAAGTATGCTCCCAAGCATAATCTGCAAAAAGTTGTTCTTGTGATAAATTATCTAGAGAGCATTTAAACGTGTTTTTAAATCTTTCTAATTCTTCTTTGTGCTTACCTTCAAATAAATCTTTAATTATTCTGCTTTGCATATCAGCGAATGCTTTTTCAACTGCTTCTACATATTTTTCTAACTCTGTCATTTGAACTCCTTCACTTAAGGCGGTTTCTTCCTTTTGTTTCGCCTTATGATAAATATCAATCTCGAAAGTATTATAGCCTAACGCCAAACCTTTTTCTTGCTCTCTCATAGAGCCATTGAGAGAGTAATTTGTTTGAATGTATTGCCTTAGCGCTTGTTCGCTTTTAGAGTAAAGCGTTCTAAGTTTTTTATTCTCTATGTTGACACTCGCTTGATAAATAGGTTCTTCATCTAGCATATTCCATAGCGTGTTGTTAAAAACATCTCTAAGTGTTACATATTCACTTAACATAGATAATTCTTCGTTAGGTAGCGGCTCGTACTGCTCTAGAAGTTTCTTACTCTCATTCGCATCGTAGTCTTTATCTAAAACGCCACTCTCAGTAATAGAGTTTATATAGTTTTTGATATGCGCCCTCAAGTAGTCTTCCATTATTCCTTGCTCAGAAAAACTTGCCCAACCTCTATTACTTGCTTGATTATGCGCGGTAAGTGCATTTAGCCTAAATGCGCTTAAATAAATATCCATCTAGCACCCCCTTACTTTTTCTTTTTTTCTGCCTTTTCTTCTTTAGGTACTTCTTGCTCTGTAATTTCTTCTGATAGGCTTTTTTCGCTTTCACCAATGGGGGATAAAAATCTAACGTCGTTTGCCACTATATCAGTCCACGTTCTTTTTTGCCCGTCTTTTTCATAATCGGATATTTCGATACGACCACTAACGGCAACCATACTGCCTTTCTTTAGATACTTAAAACAGTTTTCTGCAAGCCCGCGCCACGTAACTATATTTAAAAAGTCTGCTTCCCGCTCACCAGCCGCATTAGCAAAATTGCGATTGACGGCAATTCTAAATCTTGCAACAGAGATGCCGTTTGGCGTTGTTTGTTGCTCTGGGTCTTTTGTTAGTCTCCCAACCAAGTTTACACTATTCATAATGTTTTCTCCTTGAGGGCTTAGTTTTTTATTTAATTAGCGCCCTCTATTATTTTTTGGTTTTTTATTTTTAACTACTTTTTTATCTACTTGCCCTTGCTTTTTAGGTTCATTTTCTTTATGTAATTCGTTATTTTTCTCTAGGTCAAAACGTTTTCTTAGTATAAGACCATTGCGCTCTGTATGGCACGGCAAATCTGCAATTTGCTCGTTGTAGTGTACTTCTAAGGCTTTAAACGTGTCGTTTTCAACTTCTTGCTCTTTTTGAGTGTCTTTTAACTTTTCATATTCTTTAAGCATTTTACCTAAGTGTATAACATATTTTGGTGGGTTGCCTTGCTCTATGAGATTTAAATAACGCTGCACTTCTGACTTTATTTTTTCTGTATTCCAAATTCCTATTTGCTCTGCTCTTAATATGTCGGGGTTCGTTTGTCCAGTTCCATCAATAAAAAGCTCTTTATCAAATGGGACAAATTTAGAAATGTGCCAACCTGAAATATTGCCTTTCATAGTCGTGCTTGTATTTGGTGTTCGTATTACTTCGTTCGCAAATTTATTTGAAACGTTAGACCTTTTAGGTATGGCAACAGAAATCTTTTTGTTCTTGAAAACAAGTCCTTCAACCAAAAAATAAGGACGCCTAAGTTTCCAAGTAAAGTTTTTATCTTTTTTAAGCGCTTCGTGAGTTTCATTTGTTAGAAAAAATATTGACATTTTGATAGAAAATTTTAAAAATTTTTGTCAAACAGTTGACTTTTTTAATAAAATAGTATATACTAATAACATAGATATTTTCAAATATCTAGCGTTGAGAATGCCCTTAAACGCGGGCTACTAACCACGTCTTTCGAGCGTGGTTTTTTCTTTTTTAATGTAGTTTCTTTTTGTGTTTACAAAATCTAATTATTGTCTAGCCCGGCTATCTCAAGCATTCGCCCGTGCGGTATTATTTGCGTAAACATCTCTTCTACTACGCTTGGCGCTACAATCTGAAAACTTGTACGCTCGCGTGGGCTTGAGATTAAAAAGCATTGACCGGTTGCCGCGTTTGCTATCTCTTCTGCTTCTTCTTCGTTTATGCCGCCAACGTTTCTGTACAAGTCTTGCAAAAGTTCTATGTCTGCGGGCTTTAGGTTAAGTATAAAAGCGTACTGCGAATTATTTATTATGGCTGTGGTTTCGGTAACGCTCTCTTTACTTTTTAGTAAGTCCGCAAGGTTTTGAGTTATAAATGCCATAAGTCCGCCATACTTCCTAATACGCTTGTACCACAAGTAAACAAAGTTCAAGCCAACTGGATATTTATCTGAAATAAACATATGCCCTTCATCTAAGATTACAATTGGATGCAGCGGCACGTCTGATAGTTTATTTTTTTCTTTTGTGTTTATAATCTCTTGTTCTAAAAACCTAAGCACAACAAGCATCTGAGCATTGGCAACAATCTGATTGCCACCGGCAAATAAACTCTGAAAATTTAAAACTTTAAAACGTTCTTTGGATAACAAAGTTGACGCCCCATTCCACAAATTAGCAAATCTGCCCGACCCACAAAACTTCTTTATGTGTGTCTCAATTGTTTGTAAGTCGCGCTTTCTTAAAACGTCATTCTCAACCACCAAAGCAAGTTCTGCTTGTACTACATCTAACAAGTCGTCAAAGATTGGAAATTGTGAAGGCAAAAAGTCTTTTACATCCGTGTCGTGCGTTATCCCTTTATTGCTGTACATTAGTATCAAAAAGTTTTGTAGTTCTTCTATCGCGTTGGCAGTTATGCCCGGCAAGACAAGATTAAAGAAAGCCTCTAAGAACGTTAAGTGCGAACTAAACACAACTTCTGGTGGCGCTGGAATAGGTTCGCCGTACTCGTCTTCAGCATCTGTTAACATCTGATAAATATGAAAAGGGTTTATGCGCCCCTCTACTGCACTTCCTACATCTATCCACGCTCCGCCAAAGTTACGCGCCAACTCTTTATACTCGTTTTCGGGGTCTAAAATTGTTATGCTACAATTTTTACTATGTAAAAGTGATAGTAGCGTCTTTAGTGCAAAACTCTTGCCCGAACCAGATGTCCCCAAAACAAACAAATTGCTATTTTTATACTTCTTGCCATCGCGCTTGAAAAGGTCTAAAATAACCGGGTAGTTTCCAGCACCTAACGTTAAACCTTTGTCTTCTATTATGCTAGTAAACACAAACGGGAATACTGCCGCTAAACTAAGTGTGTTTATACCACGTTCATACGCGCGCAAATTGTTCCGCCTTGTAATGCTAGAGTTTATGAAGCCATCAAACTGTCTGAATGGCAGCATACTAACTCTAAACCCACCCGCCATTATTTCTTGTCGCACTTTTTTCCTAAAAGGCATAATCTCTTCTTGGTTGTAATTGAAGCCCGTTAAAGTTAGCGTGCAATCAAATAAATTCTCTCTTTCGTTTTGCAATTGTAGCGCCAAATTAATAGTGCTATCTATGTGCGTGCTTTGGTCTATTAGGCTACTAGCTTTATTGCCGGCTTCTCTAGTTGTGAGTTCTAGTATCGCATTGTCTAGGCGTTTCCGGGCTTTATCTCTATCAACTGGCTTTATATCCAACACTACCTTCGTGTTATCTATGTTAAACATCGAAGCGCCCCACGCATTGCTTACTTCTAGCGGATAATCAGATATAGCATAAGTAAAAGCATAGATGCCGTCTACTTCGTAAGAATGAATTCCAAAACTAACGCTTTTAGGTTTGATGTGGTTTATGTATAAGTTTGATAATTTTTGCTCTCTCTCACTCTCTGTCATCTCAGTCTCTCTATCTAAACTTTGCTCTATAACATCAAACTCGCGCTCGTCAAAGCCCCTAGAATAAGAATACTTTAAAAACACAGCCGTCTCTTTTTGCGTAAGTTGCTCGCCACCAAGCCCCAAGTCTTTTAATGTTAAAGTCGCAAACTTTAAAAAGTTACTAAGCCCTTTCAAGCTTGTATCATAAACAACTAAATAGTAATATGGTCTGTACTGCTTTGACAAGTTGTTAAACCTATCAATTTGTTCTAGTCGCGCATTAAGCAATGCTATTTTTGCTAAATCTGTAATCTCACTTCCTTTTGCCTTTGTAAGTTCAGAATAAACATTTTTTGCTATCTCGTCAAAGTTGATAGGTCTATCAATTTTGACTAATTGTAAACTCTGCTCACCAGCAATTGCGTTAAATATGCTACCAAGCCTTGCAATAATGCTATCTTGAGAAAACTCTGTATACAGTCTAAACTCTACACTATCCAACAACAGCACACTACCAAAGTAACCGGGATAGTGTATAGTGCCGTCCGCATCTATTTTTGTTATTGGCACTAGCAAGTTAACATTGCTTTTGGCGCTAGCCCTTTTGGCTGCTTCGCCAAAACGTTTAGTGTGTATTAAAAACCTTACAACGTGCAAAATGTGATTGTATACCCTATCACTATCAAGCGGCAAAAGCAAAAACGTGCTAAAAAATATCCAACCAAAAAGCCAATAAAGGCGGTTTGGCAAGTTAGACACAGCAATAAGCCCCGCTATGCTAATAAGGCTAAGCATAAACAAAATATCAAACAGCGTGTAATTTTTCCAAACTGTTACATTTATTCTTGATTTTTTCGGTATTAATCGCATAAGCTTTATCCTAATTTATTTCTTAAATTTGTCTATTCGGTTTTTCATAGCCGAATTGTTGCTTGCATTTTTAACAGCATCACTAGTATAACTTTTAGAGCCACTTGTGCTTGCTTTCATATAGTTTTGCGCTTGCTTGTTATTAGGGCCTCTAAGTGCATCCATTGTTGCAGAGCCAGCACGTGACACCCCAGCGCCACCGCCTCTAAACGCCTTGCCTACTACGTTGCCCGCCTTACCGGCTACACCGCTAGACATTCCGAAGCCGCCTTTTGTGCCTGTAACACCCATTGCGCCACCTACTCCAAATTTAGCAGCGCTCATACCAACAGCGCCAACACCGCCCGTTGCAGCCCCTACAGCCAACTTAGCACCACCAAAGGCCGCCATTCCACCAGCAGCCATTGTTCTTGCCGCTTGAGACATCTCGCGACTCTCTTCTGCCGATGTGCCGAAAAGGCGTGCAAACAATAACTGACCACCATTAATTGCTAAGCCAGCACCTATTAACAAGAAAAGCCTAGCAACAGTCGCGACAAAAGGCGCGCCCGGGAACGCAGCGCCAAGCGGCAAACCTTGTATTATTGGCACAGCTATTATAAACACGTTTATTGCAAAAACAGCACCATACGCCAAAATAAATTTTGATACAAACGTCTCGCGCCACGCTTTAAATTTGACACCATCGTCATAGGGTATTGTTGCAACAATAAGTGGCAATGTTAAAAACAAAAGTAGCATATCAAATAAACGTTTGGTCAGCGCGAGTGTGCTTGATAGCAGCGCTATAAGTATGAAAATAGTGCCTAAATATCCAACTAAAAAATTAAACCCGCCCGGCTGTATCATACCATTTGCATTCCTACCCGTTGGTATAGGGTTAACTCTGCCCCTATTATAACTGCCTAAAATTGCTCTGACAGACTGATTTTCAACATCAATATCCGCTGCCGAATAATTTCCACGCCACCCATCTACTATTGCTTCTCTTCTTCTTTCGTAATGATAAAACACTCTGTTGCCATCTTCATCTCTGACATATTCTCCATCTTCATTTCTTAGCCAAATTATCTCGCCGTAGGCATCTCTAGAAGGAAGTATTTCATATGTATGCGTTTGCTCTACCGCCAACTCAAAAATAATGTTAGACATCCTACTATGCCCACCCGTCATCATTCTATCTATATCTCTTAGTACAGCATTACCAACTGTTATGCCACCAAAGACAATGCCCATCATAAAAAGCGTTATAAAAACTGTACTTGCCCCTTGCCCTATTATGCGCTGAATGGGCTTACGCTCACCCCCGCTTAAGTTAATCATATTTTTAATAATGCTTGCGCCCATCGCAATTGCAGTTATTAAAATAGACAAAACTAAAATGCCCCAAAACACTTGCATAACTTGCGAAGCCCCCAAAAATCTACTAACTAAACTCTGCCCTTCAATATAGTCTACTCCAGCAGCAAGTCTGAAAAACGCAAATACAGCGTCCACTACTCTTAACACCCAAATCAGAATTTGCATAAGCCAATTCTCTACATAAATATCCATTTGCTTTTCTCCTTATTTTATTAACATTTTTCATCGCAATCGCTGCAATCACCATAACAGCAACCCCAACATACACATACTTCTTTGTCGCAGACTTCGCAACCACAAAAATTACAACCTTGCATAAGCACTTTCTCCTTTAATAGTTATATTTTTTCTGTCTCTTGACTTTTATTTAACTTTCGTATATATTTAGTGATATGAATAACGAAAATAATATTTCTTATTTACTAATTAATTTGACTGACCCACGCCAAATGTGGTAAAAATAATAGAAAATAAACCACTAAAGATAAAAAGTTGTAACCCTACTTTTTTCGTAAACACAACAAAAGTGTTTGACTTTTTTTAAATTTTTGATTATAATCTAACTATCAAATCTAATTTATAGAGGTATAAATTTTATGAAAAAACTAAAATTAATTTTAATTGCTATGCTAACGTTCACTTTTGTGTTTACTCTAGCAGCTTGCAACGGCAATGGTAGCGGCAATAACGACAATGATAACAACACAACAAACCCAACAACCGAAGCCGTTTCTATCTTTTATCGAAATATGGTACTCGGCGTAGGCGTACAACATTTTTATGTAGAGTTTTGGGCATTACGTGAAAACCAAATTTTGTGGAGTAGGCGCGCTCGCTCAGACAATGGTATGTTTGCTACGACAACAGGTATGGCCTTAGGTGCGACGTGGGAAAGAGTTGGTGAGAATCTCGTTATAACCCGTAGTGACAACCGCTCAACCACTTACGAATACCAAAAAACAGTTACTGTTACAACGTTTAACAACGTGTGGAATTATGTTGTAGGAATTGCTACTGAAAAGCATCCATACACTCAATGGCGCTTAAATTAACTTTGGCAACCTGGGCAGGCAAGACGCCTGCCTTTTTTCTATGACTTTCATTGCGTTTTTTTGTTAATTGAGATATGGTTAAATTGACTTATTCAAACCAACTAAGTTCCGACATATTGTTTTTTCTTTTAGTTGTTCTATTTGCGGTTGCTGTGGTATCTTTTTTGGCAGCTGCTATTCTTACTATTTTAGATGTTTATGTTAAAAGGGTTCTTGATAGTCAGAGTAACTCTCGGCGGGAACAAGCGGCTTTAGCGACCAAGTTTGGCTTGGGCATTTCTGTGCTTGCTTGTATTGTTTTAGTAGTTTATTTGATTGCAAGTGCATTCTAGAAAGATATTAAAGTTGGTAAGCATAAATAAGAATACAAAAATAATTAGTGCAAAAGCAATAAAAAACAGAAAGTAAAGTCCGCCTAATAATATGTAAAAAATTTTAGGTGAAACTTCTTGTTTTTCTTTTAATCGTTTAATTACGCTTTTTATTTCCTTATAGCCTTGCCACATAATATACAACGCAAAACCTATTGCTAAAAAAAGCAATGCGAACATAGCACTATAGACAAAAAGAAATAATATATTCATAGTTGTTCCTTAGTTTTATTTTGCTTTTAGCAACCTTGTAAACAAGTTTACTTGTAACCTTGTTTACAAGGTTTTTTCTTTTGTGGTTTAGTTCTAACAATTGCGCTTGCATTACTGCTTTACGTGCCGGGTTGTGATTGTGCCCACGATTGTAGTAGCCCTACAACTGCTGGTGTTAGACCCGCTATAACAAAGATTGCTATAAAGCCAATAATAAAGTACCTTAACCTATCTTTTGCTTGCTTACGCTTTTGCTCGTCCCCGCCGGATAGCGCAAAGCCTAGACCTATCCAAAGCCCAAAAAGTATGCCAAAACCGCCTACAAGGGCAACAAGTGGCCACGCAAGCGTGGAATAGAGTTCTCTGATACTGTCTGAAACATCGTTAAAATCCATTGTGTTTAACCTCCATTTTTTTAATTTTTTGTTTATGCTAAAAATATTGTAATAAGTTTTAGTTGCAAATGCTAAGATTAAGCCACGCGTGGCTTTCGCCTAGCGCGAATAATTGTAATGGCAGCAAATAAAGATAAAGCACTTGCCACAATTATAAATGCCCAAGCCGCCGCGTTAAGCCTATGTTCAATTACGAAATAGTAAACGCTTATGTTACCAATATCATCTATAAGTTCTAGTCTGAAGTTGCCCGAACCTTCAACTCGCCCGCCAAAACGAAAATTTACCGCTTGTCCATCTCTTGTAAGCGTAGCCTTTTGTATGTTAGCACTCGGGTTAGAAACAATAACAAAATTGTTGTTTTTGCTTATGTCTGCTGTTGGCGGCGTTGTATCTATTTGAATTGATACTACAAAATACTCTTTTGTAATCTCGCAAAAAAACACTAACTCAAAATAACCATTCTCTCGCAAATTTAAAACACGCCCGTTAAACTCTGAGATATTTATAGCAATATTGTCCATAGTTTTTGCGCTTAAAGAAATGTTTGAAGGTAGTGTTAAAGTTAGCGCTCTTGCACGTGTCGGAATAATAGTAAAACCAAATTCTAACTCGTTACCCACTTTGTCTACTGCAAAAATCTCAAATGCTCCCGCGCTGTTAAAAACAAACGGACGTCGTGCATCTGAATTAAGCAAGGCATACGCTAAATACTCGCATAAACTCCCATTGTGCCACACAAGCAAGCTGTTGATATATTCTGTAAACACAAAAGATACATTTTGTGATGTGATTTCTCTGTCTTGCACGTTAGTGTCAAAATAAACTCTTGTGTCTATAGCAAACGTTACAATTATTTGCGTAGCAGCCCCGGTTATTATAATTCTGTACTCGCCGTGCGCAGTAAACGTCTCGCCATCACTAACTGGTCTTATTATCTGATTAAGCCTATTAACAAGGTTAGCAGCCCCCACGTTAAACAGATTAATTCTCACGTGACCGGCAGTTACACCGCCGTTTTCTACACCAGTTAGTGTGTAGGTTTGTGGATAAATACTAAACGTGTAAACGCTTGTATTGCCTAAATCGTCTACTAACAGCAATACATAATTGCCAACTACTGTAATTCTTGCCCCGAAGTTAAAATTAACGCGCGTGCCGTCTCTAGTTAGTGTAGCATTAAGGCTTTGGCGCGAAGGCTCAGAAACTATTACAAAATAAGCGCCGCGCAGTATTGTAACTGTTGGCAAGTCGTTATCTACTACTATTGTCACGCTAAAAACTTGCCTAGTGTCTGAACAAACAAACTCTAGAGTATGGCTACCATTCTCGCGTATTTTTATATATCCCCCAACGTCCGCACCTAAAAACTCTAAACCGCTAGGAATGCCAAAAATAAACTCTCTAACAACAGTTGGTACAATTGTAAACACAAAATGCAATTCGTTACGCACCATATCTACAGCGTGTACCGCGTATGTACCAGCTTGTAAAAATCTATCCCTTGTGTTTATCGGTAGCCCATCAAGTTTTATAACAAGGCTATAAAGGGCTTCTAAAAAGTTTAAGTTAACTATAGATGTTGTGATTTGGTTATGTACTACATTAGCGCTAAATTCTACCTTAGTGTCTATCGCGAAAGTTACAATAATTTGATTGCCCGCTAAGTCTCGCGCCAAAATTCTGAACTCGCCGTGATTGCTAAAAATCTCGCCACTATATACTGCCCTTATAACTCTGTTTTGTTTGTCTACTAAAAAGGCGTGAGAATAATCGTATATGTCTAGTTTAACGCTGTGGCGCGTGGTTTGTCCGTTGTTAACAATACCTATTGTTTCAGTATCACCCGCTCCGCTCGAGCCACTAGCGCTATTACACTTTGTGTTTACAGCAAAAAGAGTGATTGTTGGCGGCGTAAAGTCTAGCGTTATACTCAAAACTAATCTGTTCCCTATGCTATCAACTACTGTTATTACATAAACCCCTTCAAACATAAGCGTTCCGCCGTTCTCGATTATAAAGCCACTAGAGTTATAAACGCTGAAGTAAGAGAAAACTTCCATAACCGTAAAGGTTAGAGCGTTGCGCGCTAAAATATTGCCCGGGCTTATAATGCTATGCTCTCCCGTGATTCTAAACTCTACTCTGGTATCCAGCCTTATAGTAAACGTGGCGTTATTGCCTACTCTATCCGTTACGCTAAACGTGAAAAGCCCGTCCGTTGTAATAATTTGTCGCATCTCATATGGGCTAGAATTAAACTGACCCGCCGCTTGCTGTCTTACCCGCACCCCATATTCTAACCAAAAAACATAAAACGGCACGTTTGTTGCGCTATCAAACTCTAAATAGTATCCTTCAATCGTTCTTACAAAAACTTCTGCTACTATCGTGTCAATCTCAAACGTGTATCTGATAAACAAATCGTCATTAAGCGGGTTTATTAAATAAAACACAAACTGCCCGTTGTTGCTCTCTACTGCAGCAATAGTTGTGGTGTACATATTAACACCGCTACTAACAGTTGTAAAATTTCCAAAGGGTATGGCTACGCCACCATACAAGCGATATACTCTAAGTTCATAGTTGCCCGAATACCTAAGCCCAACGTTTCTGTTAGTAATTCCGCCGTCTTGCACACCCGTTAATATACCGCTAGGAAGGCCGCGCTGATAAAAAACACTAGGCGCTTCTATGGTGCGACCAAACAAATCTCTAAAAACCATTGTGTACTCCCCGCCTATACGAAGTACATAACTTAGGTTAAGAACGTTTACTGGCGTGCCGTTGCAATCAAAAAGCAACTGCTCGCGCGAGCCGTCCCGCCTAAGCCTATAAAGGCGTAACTCTACAATACTGTTATTGCTGTCGTTTACTACTACGCTAAGTGTAACTTGATTCTCGTTTGTAAGTGATGTGTTTCGCATAAATGGCACTTCACCCGCAATTATAACTTCAAACTCTAATGTATTGCCGCTTCTATCATAAAGTGTGATGGTAAACCTACCGTGATGTGTTACGCCACATNAGTAAGGCAATGTATCCCCTTGAACAAATGCTACGTCCATAAAGCCCCTACCCGTAAGTCTCATAACAACAAAGGGGTCTGCGTTATCAAATATGCGCCTTAAATCTAAAGATAAGTACCTAAACGTACCAGCAAAAAGTTCTATGTTCGCCTCGTCAAAAATAACTCTCTCACTTGTGCCATTGCCAAACGTTGCGTAAGCTTCAAGCGTTGGGGCTTGCAAATCAATAAACACAAAGTATTGTTGCAAATTACCCGCCGCGCATCTCTCCCTTACAAGATAAAACCCTTGCAAACTGCCGATGGCTGTTAACTGAGACACTAAGCTTACACCAAACGTTAGCGGGATGGGCGCGCGCGATACACTCTGAATGCTACCACCCATAGTAGTTGCTACAAGTTGCACTTCTGCTGTGCGCGACAATGCAAAGCCTAAATTCAGTTGCTCAAACATAAAATCTGGTCTTACAAAATATGTTGGCAAATTACCAAACTGATTTATTAAAACTTGCGGGGTTGGCTTAATGTTGTGGTGCAAGTTATCAACTTGATTATGCAAATTGTTGTTAAGTATGTTTCTTGCAATTTGGCGCTCTGATACGCGCCTAAAAGCGTTACGCTCTAAAACAAGCATTAATGCGTCTCTAGAGTGATAGACTTCTGCTTGATTATCGTTGCCCGCGTTTACGTATATCCACCCGCCCGGTATCCTTGTAACCCTATGCTTCTCTTCCATATACAAAGCAAAACTTCGCGCGCTTTCAAGTGTAGCGAAAGAATAAATCCCCGCGTCTTGTCCAGCAACACTATTAAAAAATGTAGCGGGCAAACTAACAGTCCACCAGTAGTTTTGGAAGTAGGTGTTTTGTATGCGCTCTAAATTCCCAAAGGTTGTAAGCACAAAAAGTGTTACTACGCTCTCGGCGCTTCTGTTGCCCGCTATGTCTGTAACTCTAACGTACCACCTACCATTGTTGCTTACTATGTTGTTAATGGTGTGGCTAGTTGCATTTACTCTTTGCCACGTGCCAGATGTGCCGTGTCTTACTTCTAGAAAACTTACCCCGCTCATAGTGTCTGTTGGCGCAAATGTTACAGCTTGGTTGGTAACAGTTACGCTCACATTATTGTTAGGCGCTGTTCTGTCTATGTTAAAAGTCTGAGTTGCTTCGTTACCCGCATTGTCTATTACCACAACTCTGTATCTGCCTTCTAAGCTGAAAACGTTACTGTTACCGCTTAAGATAGTTCCCGCTCTTGCCCCTGCAACAGTTGGTGTGGTAGTTCCAGTACCGCGCACATACCTTATCTCTCTTATTCCACTTAGCGCGTCCGACCAACTAACAGTTACGTTTGTGTTTACAAAACCGCCGCTTGTAACCCCACTAAGCGTTAGAGTAGGTGCTGTTCTATCAATAATAAACGTTTGGCTTGTTTCATTTCCCGCATTATCTATTGCAATAATTCTGTAGTTGCCCTCAAGTGTAAACGCTCTACTTGTCCCGCTTAGCAGATTGCCGGCTCTTGCTTGTGCTGCCGTTGGCGTGGCGGCTCCGGTTGCTCTTGCATATCTAACTTCTCTAATGCCGCTCATACTGTCCGACCAACTAGCGCTAATACTAGTGGCATTAGTCGCGCCACCATCTGCAACTCCCGTTAGTGTGAGCGTGGGTGCTTCTCTGTCAACTATAAAAGTACGCTCTACAAAGTTACCGGCACTATCTCTTATGCGTACTCTGTAGTTGCCGCTTGTCGTAAACGTGTGGCTAGTCGCACCACTAAAAGCAGTTGTAGGCACAGCGGGCGTAACGCTTGGACTATCTGAACGCGACCACACTCCCCAAATACTATCCCCTGCACGAGATAAACCACCGCCCATAACTCCAGTAATAGTTGGCGAGTTAAAACCAACAGTTACGTTAGAGTTTGTAATTCCACCATTTGTAACACCAATTAATGTAGGTGGTGATGGTGTCGCTCTGTCTATGCTGAAAGTAGCGCTGTCTAAAATCAAACCAAGGCCACCACCTAAATTCATACCGTGAGCTATAACTCTATAATGACCTACTTCTGTAAAAGTGTGCGTCCCTAAGTTTATTGTAAATAGTGTTTCACCTGCGGTACTCCAAGACATCACATTTGCTACTGTTGGCATTTCCGGCAACTCTGAACCAGTTAGTCTTTGATAAACAATCAGCCTAACCAGATTAGCACCAGACCACCCCCCTGTATTCCAAGTTAAAGTCACATTTCCATTTGTAAAACCACCTTCACTTACTCCCGACAAACTAAAATTAGGGGTGTTCGCATACGCCACTTTTCTGTCACTTTCCATAACGCTTAGAATTCCTAACATTGCAATAGCGCTTATAAAAATTACTAATACTCTTGTTTTTGTTTTCATTGTTTTTTCTCCTATATTTAAAATTGATTTTTTAACATTTTCAGACTACATTTAATTTTTAAACTACTTTCAAAACTTCTCGTTTTAAAAAGGCTTGTGCCTCTATTAAGTCAAAAAGTAGCGGTAGGTTGTTCTCGATTGTAGACTGCTCTATTAGTTTGTCTAGTAGGCGGGACTGCTGAATTATGTCTGTGTTTGTAAATTGCTCTCTTTCTCTTTTTGATAACTTGTGTTTTAGTTTAGTTAATTTACTATTTAGATGCTCTAACATTTTGTAGGCGTGGTCTAATTCGGGGTTTCCTAACTGCGCTCTAAGTTCAGCCAACAATTCGTCCGGTGGCATATCTGGCTCAATATAATTTTCTTCAAACTCAGCTTCGCTATCTGACAAAACCCCGTCACTTAACCTATCAGCAATTAAAGCTTCACGCGCCGTAATGTCGTAGTGATAATCTAACTCGTTAAAAATACTTGCTTTTCTATCTGCCAAAAAACTCTCTTTAATGCCGTAGATATCTTTAGCTTCAAATATTGGCGTGAACTTTGCTTTTAGTGGATACTTACCCATAAGTAGCACTACAGAGTTTCCGGCATTGCCAGCTTTAACGTCGTTAAGCGCTATAAGTTCTGTTGGGGATATAAGCGGTATGCTCTCAGCGCTTAAAGATATAGATAGACTCTCTTTGTCTATACCTTGCGAATAACTAACACGCTTAACTTTCGTTTTACCAACAAGTTCAGAAAACTCTTTTGCAGTATCTAAATTTGTTGTTTGTATGTATATTTTTGTTGGGCAATTAGATTTTACAACACTTGCAACTTCTTTACCATACTTGTTGTTTAACTGCTCAAAATCTTGAATGATTGGAAGCATAAATATTTTTCTAGAGCGCCCAACTGTAATTATGCTATCAATCTTATTGAGTTTTGGCATATTAGCAAACTCGTCTAGCAAAAAGTAAGTATTCCGCAAAAGTTCTTCTTCCTTTGCCCTGCCCTTGTTCAGATTTTCCCCCGCCTTATCTACAAGCGCTTTATACATCTGAACAATCAGCAAACTAACAAGTTTATGCCTACCCTCTTTCGCATCAGGTATTTTAATAAACAAAGCGCTTGCGGCATCATCAAAAGTTGTAAAGTCTATCTCGCTACTAGATGTTAAAGTTTGCATTCCCCTATCTGCTAGCCAACTGATATAGCTTGCTACTGTGCTTAAAAACGATGTTAGCGTTTTATCGGTAGAGCCTAAAACTGTATTTGATAGCGCAGAAGTTTTAGAAAATTTATCTCTGCTCTCAAAAAATTGTTTAAGCGTACTGCACTCGTCTTCGTCCTTAACGACTGCAAAGTCTGTTATGGTTTTGTAAAGGTTAAATAAATTGAAGTGCTTTGGCTCTATAATTCCGTCTCGTAAATCTTCCCAAAAGGCAACGCAAATTGCAAGTATTAAATCTCTTGCCCCGTTTTCCCAAAAAGGGTCTTTGCTCTCAACCGGACACATTGTGTAGATAATGTCCTTTAACTCTTCAAAAATGTCGTCTTCAAGTGTTAGTTGGTAAAGTTTTAATTCGTCCTTAGCATCTAAGTAAGTTAAACTTTGTTTGTCACCAAAATAATACTTGCCCGCGCGCTGTTCAATTTTTGCCACTCTCAACTCTTTAAGTTTTTTAGTCTTATCAATTACTGCGCCAAACGGATTCCATTTAGCAGACTTATAAGGCTCTGTCAAATCTAAAACTTGCACTTTGTAGCCTTGTTCTTCAAGTGTATGCGCGTGGTCTTTATAAAGCTCTCCCTTTGGGTCTGTTATAACTAAACTCGGTTTTGTGCGCGTACGTGCTAAAATTTCTATGCTAGGTTTTACAAATGTAGTTGTCTTACCACTACCAGTTGCTCCGATAACAATTGTGTGTATAGGCTCTGATATTACAACTTGTATCTCTTTACCAACCCGCTTAGCGTAAGCAACTATGCCGTCCTTGACCTTGTGCAACTTGCTAAACTTAACAACTTGTAAAGACTTATCCCTTTTCATTTGTCGCATTGTAGCCCACTTGCTATCTTCGCCATCCTTATTAGCCTTAAGCACGTTAGGGCTTATGTGACCATTTAATAGCCACGCCACCACACCTAGTCCTATAAGCCCAACTATAATCAAAAATGTTTGCATAATTTCTTCTCCTAGATAAAGCCTTAACCAATAGATTGCTCTAGTTTTATCTGCGCCATCAGTTGCTCGTACTTAATTTGTTGTTCAATTTGTCTGTGCTTATCAATAAAGTCGGCTTGTATGCCTTTAGATGTTTGAGACAAAAAATTTAAGGTTTGCGCGAATATGCGCGTGTTTAACTTGCGACGCTTTCTAGCCTCTAACTTTTTGCCAAAATCTTTGTTTCTTTTACTGTAGTCTTTTGGTATAACTCGCGACGTCTTATTGTAATTGTTTAACATATCTTTTGCTAAACCTATGACTTGGTTGCCTATCCTTCCTTTATAGTCGTCTCTCAACTTCTTTATGTAGTCTAACTGTTTAAGATTAGCGCTATTTGCCCCCGCTACTTTTAAAAACTCTTGCTCTCTTTCCGTTAGGGTTTTTAGTGTAGCCTTATGTAGTTCGAAGGCTTGTGGGTTAAGTCTAATAACCATATTTGCAAGTATGTCAACTTCAGGTATCAAATGCTTAGTGTCTTTATTGTTCGCTAAAGCCCAATAAGCAGTACGTCCACTAGGCAATTTTTTTGCAAACTCTAAAAGCCTTTTTTGCACTTGGCGCTCAGAAAACTCTTTGCTACTTGCGGCTCTTAGTTCTTTAAGTTTTTTAATTGCACTATCGCGCGCCGTGTAGTATTCGTCCTTTTTCTCAAACATAAACATATTCGCGTTTACTCTGAAGTTATCAATAACGCTTTTTCTGAATGAGCCTTTCGTTGTATACTGCCGCTTGCCGTATTTATCAACGTAACGTGCTTCTTTCTCAAAAAAACTAAAGTGTATATGAGTATGCTCTGTATCTTGGTGTAAAACCGCAAACAATTCTAGATTATCACGCTTTAGATGTGTTTTGTCTAAAAAGCAGTTAAGTTGCTGTCTCAAAAACTTTATGGCGTTGTCTTCGGTTGTGAACCCCTTAGAAGTTTCTGCATCAAAACTGATAAGTCCGCTCCAGATTATGCTATCAGTTTTTGCGATACGTTTTTTTATGTCGGCATATTGCTCTTTGCTAATCACGCCATCACTATTAAAAAGCCCCGTGTGTTGCCCACGTGTGTAGTAGTCCATTACATCTTTATTTGCCTCAATCTTTTTCTCACCCAAAAAGTAACTAAACTGATTGTAACTTGCACTACCCGAAAGCCACGCACGCTTTTCAAGGTGCTTGGCTTTACGCTTGTCACTCCAGTTAGCATTAGGCTCTTTAGTCGCGTACTCTAATTTAAATACAACCTTATTGCTCATTGCTATCTCCCCCTAGGTTTATTAAACCTTGCCTTATCGTGCATATCTTTTATCTCGCCTAATATGCCGGGCAACTCCATTAAAATGCCACTTAGTAAATCGTCTGCCGAAATTTTAGTGCCACTAAGTTCTGCTATGCGCGCGTTAAAGAGCGCCGCTAGCATTTTCTCTACAATACTATGCCTTACGTAAAACTCATCCAACGTTCGTTCAATCTGCTTTAGGCTTCTGTAGATATCTTGTGGCAAGTCTACGCTTTGTGTTAACTCAGATAATCCGGATAAGTTTTTCTCAATAAAAGCTTTAACAAAGACTTTTATCCCTTCGTCCACAATTGCATTTAAAAGTGCGTTCTCACTTTTATATGTTCCCGTAGGGGACACAGTCTTGTCTATAAGTTGGCTTAGCAAATCAATAGTCTTGCTGTCGTTAAGCCTTAAATAAAACTGATTTTTAAATAACTCATTTTTGCTCATAAAGTGTTTTTTAACGGCAATTTGGTTTCCAAATTCGCCCAAAATAGACTGCTAACAAGGGTGCGACATCTCGTGCAAAAATCTAACAAAAGTGCGACACTTTTTTAGATTAAATAGATAAACATAGCGCAAGCGGTGTTTTTCTATGATTTTGCACTTAGAGTGTCGCACCGCCTTATCCTGTTTATTAAGAAACTCTCTAAAAATTAGGGTAAATCGTACCCTTTCGCTATTTTTTTCTTGCCCAACCTTCGCTACGCTCAGGTTGCGTTTTTTAAAACTGATTGTGGTTTAATGCTAAGTTTTTGTTTATTTCCTTTCTTAAGAGTTCTTGTGGTTTAATGTTTCACGTTTGCTCCGCAAACGATGTATTTACCTTCCCCTATTACTTTTGCCCGTATACTGCACCTTTTGAAAGTTTATTGCTTTTTCTATTGTTCGCTCTATGTAGTCCTTCCCTTTTCCTTTAACCTTACTACGCTTTTGAAGTTCTGCGTAAAGCCCGCTTTGCATATAAATGCTGCTCATCTGATTTCTATCGTTCCCGGTAAAAAATGCAAGTAAGGATAGCATTTTTAAGTCTGTTCTACTCCAGTCTTCCGATATGTTCTGTCCGGCAAACATCTGCTCAAACTCTGTAGCTTTCTTACTTCGTTTTATGCTCTCTATAACATCACGCTCAGACTTGTTTAGCGGAACTGCAGGCTGAGTGAATACCCGCACTTCTTCTCTCTCCCCCACTAGCCCTTGCACAAACTTTTTAACTTCAGGCGGACAAGCCGCCACAGTATTTGTTTTGCTTATTACATTTCCAGTAAACGTGACAAACTCCCACTCTTCTAGCACTTCGATGTCTGGCTCACTAATTCCAATCTCATTGCCTACTTCTTTGCGCCAAACTCTCGTATCTTTACATTTCGCATTCTGCTTATACATTTTGTCGTCCGCGTCTTTCAAAAGTTTATCTTTGAAAATAAAGTGTAACCCTTTTCCGCTAGCACTTCTCTCTATGTAGGTCACGCTTTGCAACTTATCATACAGCATTCTGGATAGCGGGCTTACACTATGCGCAACCTTACACTTGTCTAAGTCTATACAACTGTACTCAGTGTTTCTGATTGCTAGCGCCACAGCAAACCCACCATTATTTCTTGCCCACGATACCGCTTTATCAAAACTTGTCCACGTGGTCGGGTCATTACTTTTAGCCCACACGTGATTAAGCCCATTAACTGCTCGCGACATCTCGCTCATATCAACGTCAATTGGACGCTTCTGCTGCTTACCGCCAACTTTCATTATCCGCATTGGCACCCATTGCTCTAGCGCCTTAAGTTCATAAGGCACATTAGCAACAATCATATCCAAACGCCTAGCGCTCTCTTCTCTCATAAAAATTCTCCTAAAATTTGGGCTAGCGCCCGTAAACACAAAAATAAGTGGCGCAACTAACAAGGTATTTGCTCTAAACTACAAAGTAAGAAAAAATTAGCAGTTGATAGGATAAGTTTAGTTAAACTAAACAAACCAGCCTTGTACTCTATATATACCTTACTCTTGTGTTTACTTATAAGATAAAGTCAATATATATATCTACTATTCAAATTTGAATACAGGGGTCTATTCAGATATGCATATAGGGTGTATTCAAAAATGAATAGAGGGGTCTATTCATTTTTGAATAGAGGGTCACTTATTCTCTTCTGCAACTACCAAAGTCATATATGCTTCCGATAGGTATATCCTTCTCTCTACAACTTGTTGATTTGCATCTCTCAAAACTTCTCTCTTAATATGCCCGCCTTTTTCTAAAGCCGAAAAAAGCCTACTTAATGTTGGTTGACTGCAATCAAGCAAATCTTCAAGGTATTCATTTTCTGCGTAACAATAGCCCTTTTTGTTTGATAAACCAGAAATAAACCCATAAAGTATTTTCGCCTTATCGGGTAACTTTTTATCTTGCAAGATTTTTGCAGGAATTACACAAAAATAATTCATTCTATCAATTTTGTTTTTCATAGGTTAATTTCCTTTTTAAGCAACAAGCTTAACTTTTTTCTCGTTTGGCGCGTGCTGGCTTGCCCACCAAAAACGCTCTATGTAGTGCTTTGCTTCTAGTTCAGCCAAAAGCCTATTAATAGTTCTTGGGTCACACTTAAGCGCGCGCGCCAAATCTGTAGATGTAATTTCAAAATTCAAATACTTGTTACTTCCCCCACCAACCGCATTAGCCAAAATAAACCCATAAAGGATTTTTGCCTTGTCTGATAAATCCGCTTGCAATATTTCTGCAGGTATTTTAATGTCTAAAATCATTTTTACTCCAAAACAAAAAAACGTCGTATTTTAAGTACATCTCTTAAAATACGACGTTTAAGGTTTATTTGAAGTTTTTTGCGTTTTCAAATACCGCAACAAACTTGTTTTTAAAACACGTTTACTATAAATAAAAATGGTGGCAGCAATTTAAGTAAACCTTACAGCTTAGGTTTGGAATGATTTCCACAAACACTACCCCCTGTCGCCAAAAGGGCGGTTTCCCTTTAAAGTGCTTGAAGTGTGGTCTCCCAAGGGCGCTTAGGCTGTGCGTCTCACCGCGCTACGCGGTTTACGCTACAACCTGCCACACCCTTTTTACACTTATCCAAATCACCACTCAGTCTGCACTATAATCCTTAAATTGCATCAGCCTAGAGGTTTTCCCAAAACGGATTATGCTTGCCCTATCCTCTTTTGCAAGGAATGATTTCATACGGACGACCAACACATCTAGCATATCTGACCAGTTTGCTAGTGAGTGCTTGAAGCAAGCAACCAAACCAGCACTTAATCAGGCTTTAGGATATGTTGTGTAAGCCCTTAACAATCCCTCATCCTCACTCAAGGCAGGCTACACTGTACATAGCTTACGCCACATACAGGTTTAATCTCTAGCAGGTACTACTACGCATCAGAACTATGCTTTCGCACTATAGCACATAAACATATGTATTTTCGCACTACTTATGTGTACACACACCGGCTCGGCATATGTACACCAGCATAATTCTAACGCGCCTCACACCGACGCTAGAGCCTCCGTGGATAGTGGGTACACTTGTATGCCATTACAAGTTTCCCACAATCCTTTACTCCCAGCAAAGACCCAAGTTTGGGCAACCAAGGCCCCCACCAAAAGCTTCATCGCTATGCCCTGTAGTGGTATTTTACCCCCACCTTCAAACAAACATAACCCGACTAGGATACTGCGCCACCATATATATAGTATAACACAATTAGCCCAATATTACAAGTAAATTTCTTTGCAATAATATTTTACCACAAAATAGTAGTTTTGTCAACTGTTTTGACCGATTATTTTTGTTATTACATTTTTAAACTTTTTTGATACTTTTTGTAAAAAGATTTTACAAAGGCTTGTAACTTATCACCTAAAATTGCTTGGCGCAACTGCTCTGTCAGCCTAAGCAAAAAGCGCAGGTTGTGTATAGAAATTAACCTATGCCCCAAAATCTCGTCCGTGTTCATCAAATGGCGAATATATGCTTTTGTAAAATTAGCGCAAGCATAACAATCGCACTCTTTATCTAAACTTGTAAAATCAGCCTTATACTGCGCGTTTTTAATGGTTATTCTGCCCCGCGTAGTAAACACAGCGCCATTCCTAGCAATTCGAGTTGGCAATACACAATCGAACATATCTATACCACGAAGCACACTCTCTACAAGTTTTTCGGGGCTTCCAATACCCATTAAATAACGCGGCTTGTCACTCGGCAAGTTTGGCGCAAGCGTGTCTAACACTTGTTGCAAAGTGTCTAGCGGCTCGCCAACACTCAGCCCACCAATCGCTATCCCATAGCGCGCATACGGCAACAAATCGTTTAAAGACTTTATTCGCAAGTCGTGATACATATTGCCCTGCACTATAGGAAAAAGCGCTTGCGGCTTTTTTGTTGTTGCAGACTTTTGCTTATGCACACCCTCGAAATGCTTCACGCTTCTTGCTATCCACGCAGTAGTGCGATTAACAGCAGACAGCGCCTCTTCATAAGACGCGCCGTACGCCGTGCATTCATCTAACGGCATCAAAATATCTGAGCCTAACTTGCTTTGAATATCTACAACTCTTTCGGGTGAGAAAAAGTGTTTAGAGCCATCGATATGGCTTTGAAATTCCACCCCCTCATCAGTAATTTTTCTAAGTTTAGAAAGCGAAAAAACCTGAAAGCCACCACTATCAGTAAGTATAGGTATAGTGTCAGCAAGCCCCATAAATTTATGCAAGCCACCCGCTTTAGCAATAATATCCGCGCCCGGACGCAAATGTAAATGATAAGTATTTGCCAAAATTATTTGAGAGCCAACATCTAAAATCTCATTAGGGCTTAAAGCCTTAACAGTTGCTTGCGTGCCAACGGGCATAAACACCGGGGTTTTAACAACACCATTAGGTGTGATAAACTCTCCCGCCCGCGCATAACTTTTTTTATCTTGCTTTACTAAATTAAAAGAAAAACCCATAAAATTATCCTAGCGCTCAAAAAACCATACTAATATGTCTGGTATACTAGTATGGTTTTTGGCATATTGGTCTTGTTTTGGCAAAATTGGTCTGGTTGGTGTTTTGCCTTAGCGTTTTTGCTTATATGGCACAACATAAACATTAGGTGGTAAGTTTAGTGACAAGTTTAACCTGAGAGTACCACCACAAACCCTAACCTATTACCAAACTGCTATCGCCCTAGCGAACCAACAAACTACTATCGCCAAACGAAAAAAACCTATACTCTTTGCTTATTGCTTCTTTATAAATGTTGTGCATATTGTCGTGACCAACAAATGCAGATACCAACATCAAAAGCGTAGACTTTGGCAAATGAAAATTTGTTATAAGTGCGTCCACAATTTTAAATTCAAAGCCCGGCGTTATAAAAATGCCCGTGTCTTTGCTTTGGGCTTTTACTTGTGCCAAACCACCAGCCAAGTATGCCGCACACTCTAACGTGCGCATACTAGTCGTACCCACAGCCACTACTCTACCACCGTCCCGCTTAGATTTGTTTATTATCTCAGCACTAGCCTTTGATATTTCGTAATATTCTGTATGCATTTGGTGCTTTGTTATGTCTTGCTCTTTAACCGGTTGAAACGTGCCAAGCCCCACATTCAGCGTAACAAAACAAATACTTATTCCCGCTTGCTGTATTTTAGCAAGTAAGTCTTTTGTAAAATGTAAGCCAGCTGTTGGTGCGGCTACAGAAGCCCCTTTCTCTGCGTAAACTGTTTGATAGCGCTGTTTGTAAAAATCTTGTCGTGCCTCTAACTCTGCCCTACTTAGTTTTTTTTGTATATAGGGCGGAAGCGGCATATTGCCCACCTTGTCTAGCGCGTTTTCAAAATTGCCACTATGCTTAAACGATAGGCTAACATTGCCGCTTTTTTCGCATTTACATACTACTATGGCAGACAAATTACTGTCAAAAACCACCGTCTCACCCACTTTTAACTTTTTAGCCGGCTTTGCCAAAACTTCCCACAAAGTGTCAATATTACCATTTAAGCCATTTAACTTGCTACCACTTGTACCACCTATCTCGCTACCATTCACACCACCCAACTTCTTATGCAAAACAACTTCTATTTTAGCGCCCGTGTCACTTTTATAACCAAAAAGCAAAGCGGGTATTACTTTAGAATTATTAAGCACTAAGCAGTCTCCCTTTTTTAGATAGTGTAAAATATTGCTAAACTTTGTATGCTCTACATTGCTATCAGCGTTTTTTGCATTGTTGCTATCAGCCACATCTTTTAAACTCTCAAAGCCACCAGCATTAAAAACTAAAAGGTTTGCTTCGTCTCTTTTCTCTCGCGGAACAGATGCTATAAGATGCTCTGGCAAAACATAGTTATAACTTTCTAAATTGTTTAAATCGTTTTGTTTATTATATGGTTCTGTGTTAATTTGATTCATATTCATCTAATAGCATTTGTGCTTGCTGGTTTAACTTTGGCGGTGGCTTTATACCCAAATGTTTGTAAGCATCTAAAAGTGCTACGCGCCCCTTGTTTGTTCTTGCCAAAAAACCTATTTGCATTAAATAAGGCTCGTACACATCTTCTATGGTCGTTGCCTCTTCCGCCGTAAAGGCAGACAGCGTGTCCAGCCCAACAGGACCCCCACCATAGTTATTTATAATTGCTTTTAAAATTCTGATATCTATATGGTCTAGCCCTTTGCTGTCTATCTCTAGTTGCAAAAGTGCATCGCACGCGTCCGCCTTTAAAATTGTAGTGCTACCCTTAACTTGCGCAAAATCTCTCACGCGCTTAATAAGTCGGTTTGCTATACGTGGCGTACCGCGCGAGCGGCTTGCAATCTCTAGCGCGCCACAATTATCTATAGCAATTTTTAAAATGTTAGCCGAGCGCTTCAGTATAGTTTTTAATTCTGCCGAATTATAGTGGTCTAGCCTACAAATTATACCAAACCTATCGCGAAGCGGCGCTGTTAAACTACCCGCCCTAGTGGTTGCACCAACCAGCGTAAACTTAGGTAGCCCAATTCGCACATTCTTAGCGCTCGGACCTTTACCCACAATAAAGTCTAGCGCATAGTCTTCCATTGCAGGATACAAAATTTCTTCTACTGCTCTGTTAAGGCGGTGAATCTCATCTATAAACAAAACGTCGCCCTCTTTCAAGTTGGTTAAAATAGCAGCCAAATCAGCCCCGCGTTCAATCGCCGGACCAGATGTAATTTTTATACTAGCGCCCATTTCATTAGCAATAATATGTGCAAGCGTGGTTTTGCCAAGCCCAGGCGGACCATAAAGCAAGCAATGGTCTAAAGCCTCGCCCCGACCCTTTGCGGCGGCAATATAAACATTAAGGTTAGTCTTAACCTTTTCTTGCCCAATATACTCAGACATAACTCTCGGACGCAAGATATTCTCGTTATCCTCTTCAAGCTTCGCCTTTGTTACAATTCTCTCTTTCATAATTTAAATCTACAAATTTTGCTACCAGCCCAACCCGCGAGAGCGTAAGTTATTTTGTGCTACCGCATCCCCTTGGCGCGCTGCCAACCTATAATAATCAATTGCCTTATTTTCGTTTTTTGTAACCCCACGCCCTTCAGCATACATAAAGCCCAAATTATGTTGTGCGCTTGCATCCCCTTGGTTTGCGGCTTTTGTAAACCACTCTACTGCCTTTGCATAGTTTTGCGCAACCCCACGCCCATTGTCGTACATTACGCCCAAATTATATTGTGCGGTTGCATTCCCTTGATTTGCCGCTTTTGTATACCACTCTACTGCCTTTGCATAGTTTTGTGCAACCCCTTGTCCAGTGTAGTACATATTACCCAAATTATGTTGTGCGCTTGCATACCCTTGGTTTGCGGCTTTTGTGTACCACTTGTAAGCCTCTGTGTAGTTTTGCTGTTTATAAAAAGCCAAACCCTTATCAAAATCTGATTGTATAAAATGAATTTCCTCCTTGTTTATTTGTAAATTACTTTAGTTTAATTCAAATTTAGTTTTACTTTTTGCAGTTATCTGTTATTACTTAGTGCTAGGGTGATAAGTTCTTCTTCTGTTAGGTTTGGGGCGTATATGGCTGATACTGCTTTTTGTGCTTCGGCTTTTTTATAGCCTAGGTGTATAAGCGCTTCTATTGCAATTTGGCTAGTTGGTGTAAAGTTGTGAAGCGGTGCGTCTGCGCTAGTGTCATCGTCTAAGCTTGTTAAGGCTGAGACTTTATCTTTAAGTTCTAACACTATTCGCTGTGCGGTTTTTGCGCCTATGCCTTTAATTTCTTTTAGCCTTGTTGCGTTACCAGAAGCAATAGAGATAGACAGCGCGGCAAGCGGCATACCGCTTAAAATGCTCATAGCAGCCTTTGCGCCAATCCCCGATATTGTTAGCAGTTTTAAAAACATATCGCGCTCTTGCCTCGAATAAAAGCCATAAAGGTTTATGCCCGTATTCTCAGAAAATTGTAAGTATGTGTATACTGTAGCCTCGCTTCCAAGTGGCAGGTTAACAATAGTCGCATTAGACACATTCAGCAAATAGCCAATGTTGCCACACTCTAGTGTTAAAATACCCTTATCGCAGTCTATAATTTTACCCTTTATATAATTATACATCTTTTGTTTTTCCTTGTGTGTTGGTTTGGTTTGTTTTTTTGCAGTTAAGTCTAGCATTTGCATAGTACTATGCGTGGCAGATTAGTATAAATTTAGCCGTAAAGTTTGGTAAATACAAAATTTTGAGTTTGGCTTGCAGTAGGTAAACATTTTTGTATTTATCGAACTAGGTCGAATTTGCGTGCGTGATTGCTATTGCTAGTGCATCTGCTTCATCATCTTGTGAAAGGTCTTTTAAGTTAAGTAGCATCTTAACCATATACTGAATTTGTTTTTTATCCGCCTTGCCATAGCCCGTTATTGCAAGTTTTACTTGAAGCGGTGTATACTCGTAAAGTCTGCCACACATCTTTATTGCTGTTAGCAGTATTACCCCGCGCGCGTGGGCTACGTTTATTGCCGTTTTAACATTTTTAGCAAAAAACAATTCTTCTATTGCTATGTCTGTTGGCTTGTATGTATCTATTACTTTTAGCAGTTGCTCTTCTATGCTGGCAAGGCGCACCGATAAGTCTTCGTATTTTGGGGTTTGTAATGTGCCGCTAGCAATTTTTGCTAACTCACCCGAGTTGGCGCATTGCTGTATAAGCCCATAGCCAACAATTGCAAAGCCGGGGTCTAGCCCTAGTATTATTCTGTTGTTATCTTGTGTTTTTGCCATATGTTTTTTGGTTTAGATTTTTTCGTTTTTAAGTAAGTGCCACAAAGTTTTAAAGTAGGTGTGCTAAAAAGTTTGCTCACGCAAAACTAAATTTCTGTTATTTCTAAGTTGTGGTAAATTTCTTGCACATCGTCTAAATCGTCTAACAAGTCCATCATTTTTTCAAATTTTTCAAGTTGCCCCCCATCTAGTGTAATTGTGTAAGTTGGCTCGTAGCCATTAAACATATAAGCAACAGAGCCTTTTGTGCCTAGGCTTCCGCCGTATTTGTCTAGCAAGTGTCTGATGTTTGCGGCTGTTCTGTTTTTGTTGTCTGTTAGTGTTTCTATTATTAAAGCAACCCCGCCTATGCCGTAGCCCTCGTATGTAATCTGGTCGTAGTTTTCTGTTACGCTTCCATCTCTCGCCCTTTTAAGTATGCGGTTAATATTGTCTGATGGCACATTGTTTTGCCTTGCCTTTGCTATAGCATCTGCAAGTTTTGGGTTTAAGTCTGGGTTTGCACCACTTTTTGCAGCGACTGTAATCTCACGTAAAATCTTGGCAAACACTTTTTCACGCTTTGTGTCGTTTACCGCCTTTTTACGCTTTATGTTACTCCATTTAGAATGTCCTGCCATAGTTTTATAATTTTAAATGTTAAGTTTTAAATGTTAAATTGTCTCACGCTAAGCGCGGGCAAAGTTTAAATTACTTACTAGTGCAAAATTCAGACTGTTAAAACGTTGTGAAAACAATGATTTCAACCACTTAAAATTTAACATTAAACATTTAACATTTTCTGCAACTCTGCAACGCTATTTACTATATAGTCTGCGCCCGCACTTTTAAGTTCTTCGTACGTGCCGTAGCCGTAGGTTAGCCCTATACTTTTTATGCCCGTGTCTTTTGCCGCAATTATATCTTGCATTCTATCGCCAATCATAACAACAGACTGCTTTCTATCTGGGTCTAGGTGCGATAATATGTAGTTTATTATTTTACACTTTTTGTTCATATAGCCATCTAACTCGAAGCCCTTTACTAATGCAAAATAGTCTAGCAAATTAAAGTGTTGCAGTATAGGTACGGCATAGTGCGTAAGTTTAAGCGTAGCAACTCCAAGTGTTTTACCGCGTGCCTTTAAGCCTTCTAGCAACTCTGGTATGCCTTTATAAACTTCGTTTTCGAATAATATTTTAGAGTAATGCTCTCTATATTTTTGTGATGCCAACTCAGCGTCCGTATCAGACATATTATAAAAAGTAGAAAATCCCTCACTAAGTGGCGGACCAATAAAGCGCTCTAACTTGCTTAGGTCTGGCTCATCTATTCCAAAATGTTTAAGCGCATACTGCACAGACTTTGTTATACTAGGCTTTGGGTCTGTAAGTGTTCCGTCCAAATCGAACAAATAAATATCATATGTCATTTAAATGCCTCCAAAAATCTTTATATTCCATATACTTATGCGAAATTACTTACTTAAATTACTTACTTAAATTACTTAAAAAATACATTAGCACACCGCCAGCAACCGCCACGTTTAAACTCTCTGTATTATTTTGCATAGGTAAACTAATGCGCATTTTGCTTGCCGATAAAACCGCTTCACTAAGTCCGTACGCTTCAGAGCCTAGCGCTAGGCAAAATTTATTAGGTAGGCTTTCAGTTTTGTTTTGTCCTTTGCTTTTTTGTGAAGCGCCAACTTCCCCTAACAACTCGAATAAATTAACCCCACTTACACACGCGCTTATAATAGGTATATCGTTTTTGCTAAGTAAGTCTAGTAATTCGCCCCTATCAATCTCGAAAATTGCTGTGCCGAATATAGCGCCCATACTTCCCCTAACAACTTTTGGCGCGTATGGGTCTGTGCAATTAAGCAGAAAAATAGTATTAAAGCCCGTTGCTTTTGCTGTTCTGATAATTGTGCCTAAATTGTCGGGGTTTTGCAGACTATCTAGCAGTAAAAATTTACTTGTTTCCCCTAATACACCGCCTAACACGCCACCCGTTACTGCGCCCGCAAGCGCACCCACATCTGCGCCTTTCAGCGCGCTCGCGCTGTTTATATTAAACTGTGGTTTGTTTACAACCGCTATTATGCCTTGCGGGGTAAGTGTGTCTGCAATTTTTTTAAATATGTTTGGTGGCAGTAAAATAATTTTGCTTTTAAGTTTTTCGCTTTCTGTAAAATGTGTGAATTGCTCTGGTTTGGACTCTAGTTTGGTTTTGTCTAAAAAAATTGTATCTATTAAATCAGGGCAAGCCAGCACCGCTTCTTTAACAAGCAAAATCCCCTCCGCTAAAAATTTGTTGGTTTGCGCCCTAGCCTTTTTGTCTAAAAGTTTTACAGCGTCTTTAACAATTTTATTATCTACCGAAGTTATTTCTTTAAACATAATCTTACGTGTGTCACAGGGACAGTGTAATTGATGTCAAAAAGCAAGTTTTTGCCAACTTTCCGGTTTTGCTAAGGTCTTACTAATTAACATAAGGGCTACTGTTTTGTAGCCCTTAATAATTTTAGTGTTACTTTGTTTTAGCGCTGGCCGTAGCCTTACTTGCTTTTTCTAAATGTTGTTTAGCCGTACTTACAAGTTGGATAAATGCTTGTGGGTTTTGCACAGCAATATCTGCTAGCATTTTTCTGTTAAGTGTAACATTTGCTAGTTTCAGCCCGTGCATAAATTTAGAATAAGATAAGCCGTTTAACCTTGTTGCCGCGTTTATTCTTGCTATCCATAACTTGCGGAAGTCGCGCTTTCTTAATTTTCTGCCGATGTACGAAAACATTAAAGATTTCATAACAGCAGACTTAGCCGTTCTATATAATTTAGATTTAGCGCCGTAATAGCCTTTGGCTTGCTTTAGCACCTTTTTCTTTTTCTTTCTTTTATTTACGCCTCTTTTAATTCTTGCCATTGTTGGAAATACTCCTTCTGTAAATTTTTGTGTAATTATTTTTTGCAATAAAATTCTATTGCTTTTTTGTGAAATGTTTAAGTAAAAGTTATAACTGCAAACGGATAAAGGCTAGTGCGAAGTATATAATACTTTATTACTTGCAAACCTTTATAAGCGTATAAATAGTTTTCTCTTGAGATTTGTCTACGTATGTGTGTTGGCGAAGCCTCATTTTTCTTTTTGCTGTTTTTTTGTTAAGTATGTGGTTTTTGTTTCTTCTGCCACGTTTAACCTTACCGCTTCCGGTTACCCTAAAGCGCTTAGATGCACCTTTGTGTGTTTTTGCTTTTGGCATTGTTTTATATACTCCTTTTATTTATTTTTTGATAGATGTTTATTTTTTTGTATCTTGTTTTGTAGTATCTTGTTTTTTGCTTTCTACTTTTTGCTGTGTCTCTTTACTATCAGCCTTTGGCTCTTGCTTTTTAGCCACTTCTTTTGGCTGTGCCTTAGTAGGTTCTGCCTTTACAGTCTCTGCCTTTGGCTCTACCGACTTAGTTGCTGTTTTAGTTTCAGTTGGCTTTTCTGTTTGTTTATTATCCGCTGGCTTACTCTCTGGCTTAGTTGGTGGCTTTGGCTTTATGCCCTCTTTAAGCGGGGTAAGTATCATTATAATGTTTCTGAATTCTGTACCCGCCGGTCGCTCTATC